>NZ_JBEOVY010000315.1:0-9320 GCF_040295745.1 Saccharopolyspora sp. NPDC002686 | reverse complement strand
GCCCCGGCGGAGCCGTCGTCGCCCCGGGAGGTCTGCAGTTTCAATTGAAACTATGATCCGCCGTGGGTGGGATCCGCAGTTTCAATTGAAACTGCGGTCAACGGAGGCCAGCGGACCCGTCCGACGGGATCAGCGGCGGAGGTCTCCGCCTCGGGGACGTGAGTCCCACTCGGGTTGGGGGACGTCGGTGACCGGTGAGCCGTTGGCCGCCGCGACCTCCGGCGGGACCGTCCACAGTCGACCCCGGTCGTCCAGCAGCGCGACGTCGCCGTTCGGGGCGCGCAGCGCCTTCGCCCCGGTCCCGATGGTTGCGACCACGGGGAGCTCGTCCACCGCGGTGATCCGGCGGTCCAGAACCCTGGCCACCAGGAGTTCCGCCACGGATCGGCGCTCGATGCGGACCTTCCCGCCGTCGTGCAGCACGTCCACGGTGCGCGAGGGCGACGGCACGGCGAAGCCGTTGAGGACCGATGCCGCCCGCTGAGGCGTGGCGCAGCCGTCGAATCCGGTGACGTCGATGCCGAAGTGGCGGATGTCGGTCGGCGAGGGCCGCGACGCCGTGGCCCGCAGGACGTCCAGCGAAACCGTGCCGCAGGGGTCCGATGTGGACACCGGAGCGGTTCCGCCGGGCCCGCGGACCAGTCCCGGCCCCTCCTGCCACGGCCCGGGGATCAGCACCGCGGGATACGGGTGCCCGGTGAAATCGCGGTCCCAGAAGGTGATCGTCGTGCCGTCCGCCGTCTGGTGGGCGATCGCGAACGCGTCCAGCGCGGGCACCCACATCCAGTCAGCGCTGAAGGCGTCCACCACCGACCGCGAACGCGCCCCACCGGCCGGGCGGAACCCGTCCCCGGTCAGCGCCTCGACCTGCTCGCTGAACTCCGGGTTCCGCGCCCGGACGACGAACTGCCCGGCACCGTTCCACCCCGCCCCGGCGGCCGTGGTGTCGGTGAACATCAGGTAGAACCAGCCGTCCAGGTACAGCGCCGACGGCTGCCCCGCGCCGTAGGCGTTGTCCCGCCGGGCATCGCCGGCCGGCCTGATGATCGGCGCGCCCCCGGCCTCGCGCTGCCAGGCGAGCCCGTCCGGGCTGCTCGCGACCCCGATCGAATTGCCGTGCGCGTGGTCGTCGCCCGCCGCGCCGGTGTAGTACAGGTAGTAGCGACCGCCGACCTCCAACACCGACGGGTCGCAGGTGTGCATCCCGTCGAAACCGCCTGGCTGGCCGGTGAAGACCGGGACCGCGGGCGCGCCGGATGCGGTGTACGGCCCGTCGATGCCGCTCGACGCGGCCTGCAGGACGTCGTCCCCGGGCGGACCGATCCCCGGCAGCTGGCTGCACCACCACACCCGGTTCTGGCTGCCGTCCTGCAGCACCGTCGGCCCGTAGTTGTACGGCGCCGGAAAGCCACCCGAGACCACCACGCCGGCACTGCTGCGATCAGCGCCGACGTGCAGGTCGACGGGCAATCGTTCCGGCTGGGCCCCGGATTCGACGCGCGGAGGAGGGCCGGGCGTGCCCGACACCTGCGTGCAGCCGGCCAGCAGCACAACGCCGATCAGCCCGGCCGCCCTGCGCAACGACCTCCGCACCACCCGCGCCCTCCCCTGGAACCGGGCGCGCTTACGCGCTCGCGTGCTCGGCCAGCCAGCGGATCGCCAGCGGGTAGCCCGCCACGCCGAGACCGGCCACCACCGCGGTCGAGATGTCCGACAGGTAGCTGGTGTGCCGGAACTCCTCCCGCTTGTGCACGTTGGAGATGTGGAGCTCGATCAGCTCGGACTCGAGCTGCGCCGCCGCGTCGCGCACCGCGATCGAGTAGTGCGTCCAAGCACCGGCGTTGAGCACCACGGGCCACCGCTGGTCGGCGGCCTCGTGCAGCCACTGGACCATCTCGCCCTCGTGGTCGGTCTGGCGCACCTCGACCTCGACGCCGAGCTCCTCGCCCGCCGCCTCGCACATCCCGACCAGGTCGGCGTGGGTGGTGCTGCCGTAGACCGAAGGTTCGCGCTTGCCCAGCCGCCCGAGGTTCGGCCCGTTGAGCACCAGCACCTTCACAGCAGCACTCCCGTGGACTTGGGCTCGCCACCGGTCAGCGCGGAGTAGGCGGCGGCGATCAGCGACGGGTCCGGGCCTTCCAGCCGACCCGGCTTGGCCAGCCCGTCGAGCACGACGAACCGCAGCAGCCCGCCCCGGTTCTTCTTGTCGACCTTCATGCCCTCGAGCAGCTGGCCGAGCGCGTCCGGGTCGTAGCTGGTGGGCAGGCCCAGCAGGTCCAGCACCTTCTTGTGCCGGTCGGCGGTCTCGTCGTCCAGCCGCCCGGCCAGCCGCGCCAGCTCGGCGGCGAAGACCAGGCCCACGCTGACCGCGGCGCCGTGACGCCACCGGTAGCGCTCGCGGCGCTCGATGGCGTGCGCCAGGGTGTGCCCGTAGTTGAGCACCTCCCGCAGGTGCGACTCCTTCAGGTCCGCGGCGACCACGTCGGCCTTGACCTGGATCGACCGGCGCACCAGCTCGCCCAGCACCTCGCCGGACGGGTCGAGGGCCGCCTCCGGGTCGGCCTCGATCAGCCGCAGGATCTCCGGGTCCGCGATGAACCCGGTCTTGACGACCTCGGCCATGCCCGCGACCAGCTCGTTGCGCGGCAGGCCCTCCAGCGTCGCCAGGTCGGCGAGCACCAGGCTCGGCTCGTGGAACAGCCCGACCAGGTTCTTGCCGGAGTCGGTGTTGATGCCGGTCTTGCCGCCGACGGCGGCGTCCACCATGCCCAGCAGCGTGGTCGGCACGTGCACCACGCGCACCCCGCGCATCCAGGTGCCCGCGACGAACCCGGCGACGTCGGTCACCGCACCGCCGCCGAAGGACACCACCACCCCGCTGCGGTCCATGCCGACCTTGCCGAGCACGTCCCAGCAGAACCCGGCGACCTGCAGGCTCTTGCCGTCCTCGGCGTCGGGGATCTCCACCCGGTGGGCGTCCACCCCGGCCTCGGTCAGCTCTTCGCGCACCGCCTCGACGGTCGCGGTGATGGTGGGCTGGTGCACCAGCGCCACCACCGATGCGTCGCGCAGGAAGTCGACGAGCTCGCCGAGCAACCCCCGGCCTACCACCACGTCGTAGGGCTGCTGGCTGGCAACGCCGATCCGCACCGGCTCGGTCATCATCGTCCCTTCGGTGAAGGCGGTTCAGGGTTCAAAGCGTACGCACAACGGCCTGACCGCCGGTGCGGGAACCGGCGGTCTTCCATCAGCTGGACGCGGTGCTGGCCAGCGCGGCCACGACCTGCGCCACGACCTCGTCCGGCCCGGCGTCGTCGGTGGCGATCTCCACCGCGGCCACCGAGCGGTAGATCGGCAGCCGGGCGTCCAGCAGCGCCTTGAAGGTGGCGCGCGGGTTCACCCCGGCCAGCAGGGGGCGCGCGGTGGAAAGCCCGGCCCGCCGGGCTCCTTCAGCGAGCCCGACCGACAGGAACACCACCGTGTGCCCTGCCAGCAGCTCGCGGGTGCGCTCGGAGAGCACCGCACCACCGCCCAGCGCCAGCACGCCGTCGTGCTCCCGCAACGCGGTCGCGACGGCTTTTTCCTCCATGGCGCGGAACACCGGTTCGCCGTCGTTGGCGAAGATGTCGGCGATGGCGCGGCCGCTGGCGCGCACCACGTCGTCGTCGGTGTCGCGGAACGCGACCTCGAGGTGCTTCGCCAGCAGGCGGCCGATCGTCGTCTTGCCCGCGCCCGGCGGGCCGACCACCACTGCGCGCGGCGACATCAGTGCGCCTGCCGCTTCTCGGCGCGCTCCCGCAGACCGGCCAGGTAGCCCTCGACGTTGCGCCGGGTCTCCGGCAGCGAGTCGCCGCCGAACTTCTCCAGCACGGCCTCGGCCAGCACCAGCGCGACCATCGTCTCGGCGACCACCGCCGCGCGCGGCACCGCGGTGATGTCCGAGCGCTGGTGCATCGCCTGCGCCGGCTCGCCGGTGGTCATGTCCACAGTGGCCAGTGCGCGCGGCAGGCTGGAGATCGGCTTCTTGGCGGCGCGCACGATCAGCGGCTCGCCGTTGGTGATGCCGCCCTCCAGGCCCCCGGCCCGGTTGCTGCTGCGGCGGACCCACTTCGCGCCCTCGTCGGGGTAGATCTCGTCGTGCGCGGCGCTGCCCCGGCGGTGCGCGTTGGCGAAGCCCTCGCCGATCTCCACGCCCTTGATCGCCTGGATGCTCATCAGCGCACCGGCCAGCCGAGCGTCGAGCTTGCGGTCCCAGTGCACGTGCGAGCCGATGCCCGGCGGCAGGCCGTAGGCGATCACCTCGACGACGCCGCCGAGGGTGTCGCCGTCCTTCTTCGCCGCGTCGACCTCGGCCATCATCCGCTCGGTCGCGGCATCGCCGAAGGCGCGCACCGGGTTCTGGTCGATGGCCGCCAGGTCTTCCGGGCCGGGCAGCACGTCGTGCTCGGCGTCCACGCCGCCGAGGCTGACCACGTGGCTGACGATCTCCACGCCGAGCAGCTGCCGCAGGAACTGCTGGGCCACCGTGCCGACGGCGACGCGAGCAGCGGTCTCGCGGGCGCTCGCGCGCTCCAGCACCGGGCGGGCCTCGTCGAAGCCGTACTTCTGCATGCCGGCGAGGTCGGCGTGACCGGGGCGCGGGCGGGTCAGGGGCGCGTTGCGGGCCAGCGAGGACAGCACGTCCTCGTCGACCGGGTCAGCGGCCATCACCTGCTCCCACTTGGGCCACTCGGTGTTGCCGATGCGGACCGCGATCGGACCGCCCTGGGTGCGCCCGTGCCGCACGCCGCCGATGATCTCGAGCTCGTCGGCCTCGAAGTTCATCCGCGGGCTGCGACCGAAGCCGAGCTTGCGGCGCTCCAACTGGGTCGCGATGTCGGTCGAGGTCACCTCGACTCCGGCCACCATGCCTTCCAACACCGCCACCAGGGCGGGGCCATGCGATTCTCCAGCGGTCATCCAGCGCAGCACACATAGATCCTGCCACGTTCGGTCGCCGGTGAACCCGGCCGGGGGTCCCTGGTCACACCCACGGTGCGAAGGCGGTGACCAGCCACGCCGGCAGGAGCGCGGCAGGCCCGTGCGGTACCGCCCCGCGCCCCCGCCAGGAAGCCATGAGCAGCGTGAAGAGCGCCGCCGCGACCACCACGGCCAACACCGCTCCCACGGCCACCGCGCCCACCACCAGTCCCAGCACTCCCGCCAGCTTCACGTCGCCGGGCCCCAACGCGGCGGGCGAGATCAACCGCACCACCGCATACACCCCGCCGAACAGCAACAACCCGCCCGCAGCCCCGGCCGACACCCCTGGACGGTGCAGTGCCGCAACCGCGATGAAGACCAGCGCAACCGGATAAGCGGGCAACGTCAGCACATCGGGCAACCGATAAGCCCGCACATCGCACACGGCGAGCAGAACTCCGACCCACCCCAGCAGCAGCGGAACCCCCGCCCACCACCAGGGCATCCCAGTCGCAACGCGCACGGCCACCACGGCCCACAACACCGCGACTGCCATCTCGCACCACAACCGAGGCGCCGCCACGCCCCGTCGCACAGCGCCCAGCACAAGCCGCCCCAGCCACCCGGCACCGAACCCGAGCGCACCGCCAACGATCCCGATCACGACGACCATTCGCCCAAGATCGCCCCGACACCCCGGGATCCCCGGCATCCAACCCCGGAACCTCCGCATGTCGTGATCCCCGGAACGAGTGGAGGGGCCTCCGAGCGCGTTGCTCGAAGGCCCCTTCACCGAACCCCTGGTCGGGGGAAATTCAGGCGTCGACCGAGAAGAGGGCGTCGCCGGGGACGACCTGGCCGTCCTCGCGGACGTCGGCCAGGGCCTCGGGGCTCACCTCCAGGGCGATCACCGGGCAGATCGACGAGTAGCCGTGGGACTCGACCTCGGTCGGGTCCCAGGTGACGATGCGCTGCCCCGCCTCGACCGCGTCGCCCTTGGCGACGTGGAGGTCGAAGCCCTCGCCCTTGAGCTTGACCGTGTCGATGCCCAGGTGGACCAGCACCGCCGCGCCGCCCGGCGAGGCGATCACGAACGCGTGCGGGTGCAGCGTCGCCACCGTGCCGGCGATCGGCGCGACCGCGTCGGCCCGCCCGCCGGTGGGCTTCACCGCCATGCCCGGACCCACCATGGCCTGCGAGAACACCGGGTCCGGGACCTCGGCCAGCCCGGTGGCCAGGCCCGCCACCGGGCTGCCGACCTCGATGCTCACCGCAGGTCCTCGATGTCCTCGGCCAGCGTGTCCGCCTCCGGACCCACCACGACCTGCACCACGGTGCCCTGCGCCATCACGCCGTGCGCCCCGGCCGCCTTCAGCGCCGCTTCGTCGATCTTCGAGCCGTCCTCGACCTCGCAGCGAAGCCGCGTGATGCACGCCTCGATCTCCACCACGTTGTCCTCGCCGCCGAGCGCGGCCAGGATCGCCGCGGCCTTGTCCTGAGCCACCGCGTGCTCCCTTCCTCCGAACCAACGACGCGGACCGACCGCGCCGCGAAGATCTTGCGCCACTCGGTGTCGATGCGGCAACGAAATCGAAGCCGCCTTGACACCCGATCGCATGACGGCGCATTGTTCGCAACCGACTGGTTTAGACCGGACAGTACCAACTGGGTGCCGCCGGTCAACAGCACCGGGCGAACGCGGTGGTGATCCGCCAATGTTCAACCCGGTGACCGGTGTTCACAAGGCACCGGACGCGAAGAAGCAAGACCGGTGGAGGCAACGTGGCCGCGCGGGGAACCGCAGACGACAGTCGACGCGCTGAGAGCGTGCTGCGCGACGGTCCGACGCCCAAGCACGCCCAGCTGCGGGAAATCCTCCGCGAACTGGCCAGCGACGAGCTGCTGCCCGGCTCCCCGGTACCGTCCGAACGCGACCTCGCGGTCCGCTACGGCGTCTCGCGGCTGACCGTGCGGGAAGCCGTCGGCCAGCTGGTCGCCGAAGGACTGCTGGTGCGGGTGCGCGGCAAGGGCACCTTCACCACCCGGCCCCGCGTGGACTCCCAGCTGCACCTCGCGTCGTTCACCGAGGACATGCTGCGCCGCGGCATGCGCCCGGAGACCGTGCTGCTGGAATCCGCCGAAGCGGTCCCGCCCGAGGACACCGCCACCGCGCTCGACCTCGCCCCCGGCGAGACCGCCCACTGGCTCCACCGGCTGCGCAAGGCCGACGGCGCCCCGATGGCGGTGGAACGCGGTTGGTACCACGCCGGGCTGCTGCCCGGCCTCCTCGAGCGGGACCTGACCGACTCGATGTACACCCTGCTGGACCGCCACTACGACGTGCAGCTGGAGACCGGCACCCAGACCGTGCTGGCCGAAGGCGCCGACGCCGACACCGCGCGGCTGCTCGGCATCCGCCCGGGCAGCCCGGTCCTGGTGTTCCGCCGGATCGCCACCGCGCAGGGCCGACCGATCGAGGACATGACTTCCTGGTACCGCGGCGACCTGTACCAGGTGACCATGCAGCTGGACCGCGATCCGAGCGGGACCGGCCACCACCGTCCGACCATCCGGCCCGCGTGATGGGGAGCCGGATCCCCCGACGACTCGGTGTCCACGACACAGGAGGTAACCGATGAGTGCCAGCGCCCCAGCGGCGAGCGGCAACAAGAAGGGATTCGCCCAGCTGCAGCGCCTGGGCCGGAGCCTGATGCTGCCGATCGCCGTCCTACCCGCCGCCGCGCTGCTGCTGCGGATCGGCCAGGACGACCTGCTCGGCGCCGAAGGTCTCGGTGGCAAGGTGCACTGGCTGCTCCCCGTCGCCGACGTGGTCGGTGCCGCGGGCGGCGTGCTGTTCGACAACCTGCCGATCCTGTTCGCGATCGGTGTCGCGATCGGTTTCGCGAAGAAGGCCGACGGGTCCACCGCGCTGTCCGCCGCCGTCGGGTACCTGGTGCTGTCCGGCGTGATGTGGAAGATCACCGGCACCGAAGCGGACAAGGTGTACAACAAGGGCCCCTACGGCGTGCTCGGCGGCATCATCGCCGGTCTCGTGGCGGCCTGGCTGTGGCAGCGGTACCACCGCATCAAGCTGCCCGCCTACCTGGGCTTCTTCGGCGGCCGCCGGTTCGTGCCGATCGTCACCGCGGTCAGCATGCTGGTCATCGGCGTCGTCATGGGCCTGCTCTACCCGATCTTCGACGCCGGTCTGACGGCCTTCAGCAATGCGGTCACCCAGAACGCGGTGATCGGCGGCGGCATCTACGGCGTGGTCAACCGGTTGCTGCTGCCGTTCGGCCTGCACCACATCCCGAACAACGTGGTCTGGTTCCTCTTCGGCGACTACCACGGCGAGAAGGGCGACATCTCCCGCTTCTTCGCCGGTGACCCCACCGCGGGCACCTTCATGACCGGCTTCTTCCCGATCTTCATGTTCGCCCTGCCCGCCGCCGCGCTGGCCATCTGGCAGTGCGCCAAGCCCTCGCAGCGCAAGATCGTCGGCGGCGTGATGCTCTCGACCGCGCTGACCGCGTTCCTCACCGGCATCACCGAGCCGCTGGAGTTCTCGTTCATCTTCGTGGCCTGGCCGCTGCTGCTGGTCCACGCGCTGCTCACCGGTAGCGCGCACGCGCTGGTCAACTTCCTGGACATCCACAGCGGGTTCGGCTTCTCCGCGGGCGCCATCGACTACGTGCTCAACTTCGGCATCTCGAAGAACTCGCTGTGGTTGATCCCGATCGGGCTCGGCTACGCGGTCATCTACTACTTCGTGTTCCGGTTCGTGATCACGAAGTGGAACCTGCGCACGCCGGGTCGTGAGGAGGACGACAACGACACGGCCGACAACGGCGCGGATAATTCCGGTGAGAAGGCCAAGTCGGGCCCCGACCAGACCTGATCCCCGGCGCGCCCCTTCCCCCCGAAACCCCCGACGAACGGAGAGCTCAATGTTCGAGCGACGGGTCACCGTGGCCAGCAAGGTGGGTCTGCACGCCAGGCCCGCGGCCCTGGTGGCGAAGGCCGCCTCGGCGCAGCCGGTGAAGATCACCATCCGCAAGGACGGCACCGAGCCGGTCGAGGCGGGCAGCATCCTCGGCCTGATGACGCTGGGTGCGGCCTTCGGCGACGAGGTGGTCCTGGAAGCAGCCGGCGACGGCGCCGAAGCAGCCCTGGACCACGTTGCCCAGCTGGTCGCCACCGACCTGGACAACGCCAACTGATCCCAGCCCCCTGACGACGAACGGCTCCTCCGCACACCCGCGGAGGAGCCGTTCTCGTTCCGTCCCGAGCCGCAGTTTCAATTGAAACTGCGATCCGCCGTGCCTGGGTTCCGCAGTTTCAATTGTAAATGGGGTTGT
>NZ_JBEOVY010000314.1:0-9371 GCF_040295745.1 Saccharopolyspora sp. NPDC002686 | reverse complement strand
GCCCCCTCGGCATGTCGGCGCCGGACACACCGAAGTGCGTCCGATGAGTTCCCCCGTCCGTAGGACAGATCCGCAAATTCAATGGAAATCGGAGGTCTGATTTCCATTGAATTTGCGTCAGCCCGGAGCCCGGGTCAGTCGGTCGGGGGTGTCCAGGGGTTCGTTCGGGTCATGCCGGCCGCTCGGCCCTTGCCCGCGATGACGAGGGCCATCTTCCGGGACGCCTCGTCGATCATCTCGTCGCCGAGCATCGCCGCTCCGCGGGCTCCGCCGGCCGCCGAGGTGTGCCACTCGTAGGCGTCGAGGATGTTCTCGGCGTGGTCGTAGTCCTCCTGGCGCGGGGAGAACAGCTCGTTCACCGCGTCCACCTGCGCCGGGTGCAGGACCCACTTGCCGTCGAAGCCCAGCGCCGCCGTGCGCCCGCCGACCTGCCGCAGGCCGTCGACGTCCTTGATCTGCAGGTACGGACCGTCGATCGCCTGCACCCCGGCCGCGCGGGCCGCGATCAGGATCCGCATCAGCGTGTAGTGGTAGGCGTCGCCCACGTCGTAGCCCGGCGGCTGGTGGCCGACCACCAGGGAACGCATGTTGATCGAGGCCATGAAGTCCGCGGGCCCGTACACCAGCGCCGCCACCCGGGGCGAGGCCGCCGCGATCGCGTCGATGGCGACCAGACCGGCGGCGTCCTCGATCTGCGGCTCGATGCCGATCCGCCCGACCTCCAGGCCGGTCGCCCGCTCGATCTGGGTCAGCGTCAGGTCCAGCCACCGCACGTGGTCGGGGGTGCTCACCTTCGGCAGGACGATCGTGTCGAGCTCGGCGCCCGCGCCCTCCACGACGGTCACCACGTCGCGGTAGGTCCACTCGGTGTCCAGCGCGTTGACCCGCACCGAGCGGATCTTGCCGTCCCAGCCGCCCTCGTTGAGCGCGCCGACGATCCGGTCCCGCGCCTCGGCCTTGGCCAGCGGGGCCACCGCGTCCTCGAGGTCCAGGAAGAACTGGTCGACGGCCAGACCGCGCGCCTTGTCGATCATCTTCGCACTGGAACCGGGCACCGCCAGGCAGCTGCGCCGGGCACGTCGACCGTCCACCTTGTCCTCCTCAACGACGAGACTGCTGGTTGTGTACCACGCCGCGGGCCGGGGCAGGACGTGCTGCGGGTCACCCGGCTCGCCCGCACAGCGGGGTGACCGCGGAGTGCATAACCTGATCACGTGGTAGCCGCGACCAGGGTTTTCGCTGCTCGGATGACCGGTCTCCCGGTGTTCGGGCCGGACGGCGAGCCGATCGGCCGGGTGCGCGACGTGGTCGCCGGGCTCAGCATCGGGCGACGGCCGCCGCGCGTCCTCGGCGTGGTCGTCGAGCTGCCCACCCGCCGCCGCATCTTCGTGCCGATGCTGCGGGTCACCCGGATCGAACCCAACGCGGTGACGCTGGCGACCGGATCGGTGAACCTGCGGCAGTTCCACCAGCGCCCCAACGAGCTGCTGGTGCTGGGCCAGCTCCTCGACGCGCGGGTCTCCATCGACCCCGAGGGCACGCCGGCCGTGCTCGTCGACGTCGCGATGGAGCAGACCCGCACCCGCGACTGGCAGCTGATCAAGCTCGCCGTCCGCGAGCGCACCGGACGGCTCGGCCGCCGCGGCCAGACCCGCGTGCTGGACTGGGACCAGGTGACCGGCCTGGAGTTCGCCGAGGTCACCGGCCGCCCGCAGGGCGTCCACCAGCTGCT
Source organism: Saccharopolyspora sp. NPDC002686 (assembly GCF_040295745.1). Lineage (NCBI taxonomy): Bacteria > Bacillati > Actinomycetota > Actinomycetes > Pseudonocardiales > Pseudonocardiaceae > Saccharopolyspora > Saccharopolyspora sp. NPDC002686. The sequence continues at coordinate 7,639 of NZ_JBEOVY010000314.1, read as the reverse complement.
GGCCATGTTCGACACGATGCGCGCCGTCGACGTCGCGAGCACCCTGCACGACCTGCCGTCCAAGCGCCGCTACGAGATCGCCGAGGCGCTGGACGACGAGCGGCTCGCCGACGTCGTGGAGGAACTGCCCGAGGACGACCAGAAGGACCTGCTGCACCGGCTCGACGACGAGCGCGCCGCCGACGTGCTGGAGGCGATGAACCCCGACGACGCCGCCGACCTGCTCGCCGAACTGTCCGAAGTGGACAAGGAACGGCTGCTCGGCCTGATGGCCCCGGAGGAGTCCGCCCCGGTCAAACGGCTCCTGGAGTACTCCTCCGACACCGCGGGCGGCCTGATGACGACGGAACCGATCGTGGTCGGACCGGACGCGACCATCGCCGAAGCCCTGGCCCTGGTGCGCAACCCCGACCTGCCGGTGGCGCTGGCCAGCCTGGTGTTCGTGTGCCGCCCGCCGTCGGCCACCCCGACCGGCCGCTACCTGGGCTGCGTGCACATCCAGCGGCTGCTCCGCGAACCACCGTCCACATTGGTCGCCGGTGCGCTGGACGCCGACCTGACCTCCCTGTCCCCGCAGACCCCGCTGACCGAGGTGACCCGCTACTTCGCCGCCTACAACCTGGTCTGCGGCCCGGTGCTCGACGACGAGGAGCACCTCATCGGCGCGGTCACCGTCGACGACGTGCTCGACCACCTGCTGCCGGAGGGCTGGCGGGAGAGCGGACTGCCCGAGACCGAACCCGACCACCAGACGAACCGGGAGGCGCGCTGATGCCCGAGCTGCTGACCCACCGCCGACTCGACCAGCCCCGGCCGCCGAGCCACCTGTCGGTGACCTTCGACCGGGAGATGTTCGGCCGGTTCTCCGAGCGCATCGCCCGGTTCCTGGGCACCGGCACGTTCATCTTCTGGATGACCGTCTTCGTGATCGCCTGGATCGGCCTGAACCTCTTCGCGGTCGGCCTGCAGTGGGATCCGTACCCGTTCATCCTGCTCAACCTGGCCTTCTCCACCCAGGCGTCCTACGCCGCGCCGCTGATCCTGCTGGCGCAGAACCGCCAGGACGACCGCGACCGGATCTCGCTGGAGGAGGACCGGGCGCGCGCGGAGCAGACCAAGGCCGACACCGACTTCCTGGCCCGCGAGCTGGCGGCGCTGCGCCTGGCGATCGGCGAGGTCGCCACCCGCGACTACCTGCGCGGCGAGCTGGACCGCCTCCGCGAGGAGCTCCCCGGCCTGCAGAGCGAAGCCGAGAAGCGCCGCACCCGGACCCCCGACTGAAACAACCGTGCGCCGTCGGGGAGTCAGGCCGGGTCGAGGTCTGCGTAGAGGGCGACGATCGCCGGGGCCGTGACCGGGCGGGCCAGGTACTCCTCGCGGGTCATCCAGGCGAGCTCGGCGATCTCCGCCGCCGGTTCCGGCTCGCCGTCGAGACCGCCGGAGTAGCAGCTCAACGACACCTGCACGCCCTCGCCCTGGCCGACCGCGTCGGTGACGTAGCGGCGGTAGAAGTCCGCGCCCGACAGCTCGACGCCCAGCTCCTCGCGGATCTCCCGGTGCAGGGCCTGCACCTCGGTCTCGCCCGGGTCGATCTTGCCGCCGGGCAGGTAGAACGCGTCCTGGTAACCGGCGCGGACCAGCAACAACTTGCGGTCGACGAACCGGACCAGGCCGACCGCGCGGATCAGATCGGGCGCTGAGGACTTCGCTTCTGGCACGCCCTCATGCTTGCGCACGCTGCCCGGGCGGCGACGGCACACCCCCGTCGGCCAGCCGCTCGCAGGTGCGCATCAGCGCCTCCAGCTCGTCGGCGGTCACCGACAGGAAGTACCGCGCGACGCCGTTGCGGTGCGTCGCGACCGCAGTCCGCAGCCGGTTCTCGCCACGTTCGGTGATCACCGCCTGCACCCCGCGGCCGTCGGAATCCACCCGGACCCGCTGCACCAGACCGAGCCGCTCGAGGCGGTCCACCAGTCGGGTGACACCGGAGCGCGACAGCAGCACCACGTCGGCCAGCTCGGTCATCCGCAATCGGCGCTCGGGCGCCTCGACCAGTGCTTCGAGCACGTCGTAGGCGGCCAGCGTGAGTCGTTGTTCGGCGATCAGGTCGCCTTCCAGGCAGCGAGTGACCCTGGCGTGCGCGCGGAGGAAACTGCGGTACGCCAGCAGTTCGCTTCGAGTCGGTAATCGGTCGAGAGCCGTCTCTGGCACGGAGATTGATATTACGGTCCGCGTTCGCCTGACTGCGCAGCGCCCCCGGCCGTCACCGCGCGTAGCACCGCCGCGATCGGCATCGCCCCTGTTCCGGGCGGGCTACCGATCCGTAGCATTGGAATCGCCCAGAAGGGGCCGTGTGAGAGTCTTGGGCTCCGCGCGAAGTTCCCAACAGCATGCCGAGGTAACCGTGAGCAGTACGCAGTCCGCGCCCACCGAGGACGCCGTCCGCAAGGCCCTCAGCCAGGTCGAGGACCCCGAGATCCGGCGGCCGATCACCGATCTCGGCATGGTGAAGAGCGTGTCCGTCGGCGACGACGGCGCCGTCGGGGTCGAGGTCTACCTGACGGTCAAGGGCTGCCCGATGCGGGAGACCATCACCCGGCGGGTCACCGACGCGGTCTCCGCCGTCGAGGGCGTCAGCTCGGTCCAGGTCGAGCTCGACGTGATGAGCGACGAGCAGCGCACCGAGCTGCGCAAGATGCTGCGCGGCGACGCCGCCGAACCGCGCATCCCGTTCGCCGAGCCGGGCTCGATGACCAGGGTGTACTGCGTGGCCTCGGGCAAGGGCGGCGTCGGCAAGTCCAGCGTGACGGTGAACCTCGCCGCCGCGATGGCCAAGCGCGGGCTGTCCGTGGGCGTGGTCGACGCCGACATCTACGGCCACTCGGTGCCGCGGATGCTGGGTGCGGGCGGCAAGCCCACCCAGGTGGAGAAGATGATCATGCCGCCGCAGTCGCACGGCGTGAAGGTCATCTCGATCGGCATGTTCACCCCGGGCAACACCCCGGTGGTCTGGCGCGGCCCGATGCTGCACCGCGCGCTCCAGCAGTTCCTCGCCGACGTGTTCTGGGGCGACCTCGACGTGCTGCTGCTGGACCTGCCGCCCGGCACCGGCGACGTGGCGCTGTCCACCGCCCAGCTCATCCCGAACGCCGAGATCCTGGTGGTCACCACCCCGCAGCAGGCCGCGGCCGAGGTCGCCGAGCGCGCCGGGGCGATCGCCATGCAGACCCGCCAGCGGGTGGCGGGCGTGGTCGAGAACATGTCGTGGATGGAGCTGCCGGACGGCCAGCGCATGGAGGTCTTCGGCTCCGGCGGCGGCCAGCTGGTGGCGGACTCGCTGAGCCGCTCGATCGGCACCGACGTCCCGCTGCTCGGCCAGGTCCCGCTCGACCCGCGGCTGCGCGAGGCCGGCGACAACGGCACCCCGCTGGTCCTGGAGGACCCGGACTCCCCGGCCGCGGCGGTGCTCAACGACATCGCCAAGCGCCTGTCCACCCGCTCCCGCGGCCTGGCGGGCAAGCTGCTGTCCGTCTCCCCCGCCTGATCGGACCATTTCCGCAGGTCATCGCTCGTGAGCACTTTGGGGTGCTATCACGCCCCAAAGTGCTCACGAGCTTGTGCGGTCGTCGGTTCTCAGGCGCGCTTGGTGACGGCGAGGAGACCGGGGCCCGTCGCCAGGGTCACCGGGACCAGTCCGTCGTCGGACTGGACCTCGCGGACCAGCGCGCGGACGGCCTGGGCCATCGCGCTGGCCGGGTCCGGCCCCGCCAGCTGGATCCCGGCGAACACGATCACGCCGCCCGGGCGCAGCAGGCGCAGGCCCAGCTCCAGGTACTGCGGGTAGTCCGTGGTCGCGATGTTCACCGAGATCAGGTCGTAGCCGCCTGCGGTCAGGCGGGGCATCAGCTCGATCGCCCGACCGGCGATCAACCGGGTGCGACCGGCCGGAACGCCCGCTTCGCGCAGTGTCGCGCGGGCCACGCGCTGCACCGAGGCGTCCGCGTCGATCGAGGTCAGCAGGCCGTCGGGCACCATGCCGCGGAGCAGCCAGAGGGCGCTCTCGCCGGAGCCGGTGCCGACCTCCACGACCGCCTTCGCCCGCAAAGTCGCCGCCAGGAACCGCAGCACGTGCAGCGGCGAAGCACCGACCGACGCCCCCTGCAGGCGGTCGGGCGTGCTCAGCGGCGTCTGCTCGTGGCCTGTCGGCCCGGCACCGAGCGGCGTCTCCGGAATCACAACGCGAAAGGTTATCGATGTTGTGCTCATCCGTGACCCGCGCGGCCCACATCGTTAGTCGGCCGTTTCCGGCGAGCGACTCGGATGACGTAGGTCACGCCAGGTTCTCAGCTTGTTCTCAGGCGCTTATTAAGACCACCTCACCAGCGCATACGAGAGTGATGGCGTCACGATCTAGACCCATCGGCGTCTCCCCTCCGAGGGAGCCGGGAACAACCGGTCCCGCTCACTCGTTCTGGTAGATGCAAACGCAGGAGGTGGCTTTTCGCCCAATGGCAACTCAGCCGATGAGTGTGGCCCCCAGTGTTCAACCGAGCACCGCTGTTCACCCGAGCACGAACGTTCAGCCGAGCACGGTCTCGCCCGCTGAGGAGGTCGCCTGGACCCCGCCGTCGTGGGACGACGTCGTCAGGCAGCACGCTGACCGGGTGTACCGGCTCGCGTACCGCCTGACCGGCAACCAGCACGACGCCGAGGACCTCACCCAGGAGACCTTCATCCGGGTGTTCCGCTCGCTCGCGTCGTACAAGCCCGGCACGTTCGAGGGCTGGCTGCACCGGATCACCACGAACCTGTTCCTGGACATGGCCCGCCGCAGGTCCCGCCTGCGGATGGAAGGCCTGCCCGAGGACACCGACCGGCTTCCCGGCGGCGGCCCGAGCCCGGAGCAGGTGTTCTCCGACACCCACCTCGACCCCGACCTGCAGTCGGCGCTGGACGAGCTGCCCCCGGAGTTCCGGGCCGCAGTGGTGCTGTGCGACGTCGAGGGCCTCTCCTACGAGGAGATCGGGACGACCTTGGGCGTCAAGCTGGGCACCGTGCGCAGCAGGATCCACCGCGGTCGCCAGATGTTGAAGGCCACCTTGGAATCTCGTCGCGAGCACGCCCGGGAGGTTTGACGGATGACGGTTTTGCGTGGGTGGGGTCTGCCCGAGCAGCACCTCGCGCTCGACGCGATCGTTGCGTTCGTGGACGGGGAACTGAGCCCGAACGCCAACGATCGCGCCGCCGCCCACCTGGCCCGGTGCCCCGCGTGCACCGCGGACGCCGCTGCCCAGCGGCAAGCGCGGGCTGCGGTGAAGGCCGCCGGGACGCCGTCGATCTCGCCGAAGCTCCTGCAGGCGCTGCAGGCCATCCCCGGGCACGCCGAACTCCCGAGCCAGCCCGACGGGCTCGCGCTGACCGAGGACGGTCAGCTGGTCGCGGTGTCCAGACCCGATCGCGCGAACCGGTTCGGCACCGGCGCGATCCTGGGCTCGACCACCCCGCTGGGCGGCGGGCAGCAACCGCTGGGCAGCTCGCGCCCTTTTGCCGGTGACTCCGGCGAGCCCGAACCGGCTCGCCGAATGGGTCGGCGCACGAAGCAAGGCGCCGGCGTGGTGTTCTCCGGCCTGGTGCTCGGCGCGCTCGCGCTGATGAACCTGCCCGCCGACGAGGACGGCCACCGGGTTCCGGGCATCCCGGGTCCGCAACCGGGCGAGGAGTTCGCCGTGGTGCCGGCCTCCGCCCAGGAGTCCCTGCCACCCGAAACGACCAGCAGCGAGCCACCAGCACCGATGGTGGCCACGGTCGCGCCTTCCTCCTCCGGGGAACCGGCCCCGACGACCACCGCGGGCGACCTCTCCCAGCGCTGAGCTCCGCGGGAGATTTCACCGCTCCAACACGAACTTCACCGCTCTCCCGGCAGAATGGGCGCACCGGCAACGGGTTCAGGTGCCGGTGGCACGGGAAACGCACCCGTGTGATCCACTCGAGGGGACGAGTTCGACCGCATGCCCGGGGAGCGATGACCGACCAGCCAGGAACGCCCGCGCAGGGCCCGGACACCGATCAGGGACGTCAGGACGATCCCCGCGCAGGCCAGCCAGATCCCAACGGGCGGCCCGCTGAGCCGGTGCACCCGTGGCAGGGCGCAGCCAGCACCACGCGCGGCGTGCCCGCGTCCAGCCCCGCTCCGCAGCACACCACCGCGAACGGTGCTGAACCTCCGCGTCTGGCCCCCAAGCCGCTGCACCGCCCCCCGGTCGATCCCTCGCAGAGCTCGTCGTTCCGCCGCCCCCGGGGCGTGACCGGGAGCTTCGACCCGAACCGGCGCGACCTGCCGGTGCGCGGCATCGAGCACACCGCTCCCCCTGCGGCCCCGCTGGCCACCGCGTTCGGCCGTCCGAAGGACAGCGACGAGCAGCTCCAGCGAGCTCCCGGCGAGGAGCCGGTGACGCCCGAGCCCGCCGAAGACCCCGTGCTGTGGAGCACCGACGAGCAGGACCCGTGGCGCAACCCGGCCGCGGGCGCGATGCTCGGTCCGCCCGCTGCCTCCGCTGACCAGGACGAGGAGTCCGAGAAGACCGAGACGGGTCCGCTGCTCAGCGCCCGCGAAGTCCTGTTCGGCCGCCGGGTGCAGCCCCGCGCGCTGGTGATCCTCGGCGTCGTCGCACTGCTCGTCGGTCTCGCCGGCGGGTTCCTCGGGCGGATCACCGCCGAAGAGGGGAACCCGCTGATCAACCCGTCCGTGACGCTGGCCGAGGTGGAACCCGCCAAGGAACGCCCGAAGGGCACGGTGGCCGACGTCGCCAAGCGCGTGGTGCCGGCCGTGGTCTCGATCGAGGTGCGCGTCGGTGCGCAGGGCGGCAGCGGTTCCGGCGTGGTCATCGACGGCAACGGCTACGTGCTGACCAACAACCACGTGGTCTCGATGGCCGCCGACACCCCGAACGCGCAGGTCTCCGCGGTCTTCCACGACGGCACGCGGGCCCCGGCCCGGATCGTCGGGCGCGACGTCAAGACCGACCTCGCGGTGGTCAAGGTCGAGGTGTCGAACCCGACCGTGGCCCAGCTCGGCAACTCCGACAGCCTCGCGGTCGGCGACGACGTGATCGCCATCGGCTCCCCGCTGGGCCTGGCGGGCACAGTGACCACCGGCATCGTCAGCTCGGTGCACCGCCCGATGCGGCTGGCCGGCGAGGGCACCGACACCAACGCGGTGATCGACGCGATCCAGACCGACGCCGCGATCAACCCCGGCAACTCCGGTGGTGCGCTGGTGGACGGCAACGGCGCGGTGGTCGGCATCAACAGCGCCATCCGCACCCTCGGCTCCGGCGGTGAGGGCGGTTCGATCGGTCTGGGCTTCGCGATCCCGATCGACGACGCGCGGCGGATCGCCCAGGAGCTGATCCGCACCGGTCACATCCAGCACGCCGACCTCGGGGTGAACGCCAAGTCGGCCAGCGACGGGCTCTCCGACGGCGCCCAGGTGCAGAACGTGCAGGACGGCAGCTCGGCGGCCGACGCCGGGATCGCCGAGGGCGATGTGATCATCCGGGTCGGCGAGCGCAAGGTCGGCAGCGCGGACGAGCTGGTCGTGGCCGTGGACCGGTTCCAGGTCGGCGAGCGGATCCCGGTC
>NZ_JBEOVY010000313.1:0-9380 GCF_040295745.1 Saccharopolyspora sp. NPDC002686 | reverse complement strand
TTTCTCTCCGCTCGTCTGCCTCCTTGTGTTGGGGGGGGGGGGGGGGGGGGGGGGGGCGCGCGCCCCCCCCCCCCCCCCCGGGGTGGGTCGGCGCGGCGGTGGCCGGGGGATGTCGTGCCGCACCGACCCGGTCGGTGGGTCGTGAGTGCAAAAGCCGGTTGAAGCCGGTTTTCGCACTCACGACCGTTCACATGCGCAGGTGGTGGCGACCGGTGGGTTGGCCGTCGGGGTCGAAGTCGGGGAACTGGGGTTGTGGTTCTGCTGGCGGTTGTGGGGGTATGGCTCGGTTTTCGGCTTCGATGTCGGCTATGAGGTGCCAGACGGTGTATTCGCCGTCTCCTGTGCCTGCGTGCTGACCTGTGGCGAGGCGGAGTCCGGGGACGGGGATGCGAGTGAGGAGCAGGGCGAGGATGAGCAGGTTGAACAGGATGAAGGTGCTCAGCTGAATCCAGAACATGGCTATGTCCTTCCTAGTGCGGTGTTGTGGCTGGTCAGGTTTCGTGAGTGCGGATGGTGGTAAGAGCAACCATCGCCACTCACGTAGACGTCAGGGCTGTGCGGCGAGGACGCGCCAGCAGTTCATGCAGGTCTGCTCCCGTATCCAGTCCACTTCGGACCGGTCGTGGAGTTCCGAGGCCTCGGCTTCTGCTCCGCAGTAGGCCTCGACGGTGTCCTCTGGTGGAGATTTCGTTGCCGCGATGGGAAAAGCGTGGCGACCACCGGTGACCGGGCGCCAGACGTAGGTCAAGTAGCCAGGCATCAGAACCTCCTGATCAACGGCCTCATATCGGGAACCGTACTAGGATTCCCAGTTGGGTTCCTAGTGGAAGTCGTGATGTTCGCCGTATAGAGGGAAGGCAGACTTGTGCGCATGACCAGCAACGACCCAGGCCCACTGGTGCAGCGGCTCGTGCTCGGGGCAGAGCTGCGCGAACTTCGTGAGAACGCTGACCTGTCCGCGGACGAAGCTGCGGCAGCCCTCGGCTGGTACCGCAACAAGGTCAGCAAGATCGAGACGGGCGAGAGCAAGCTGTCCGATAAGGACGTTCAGGCCATGGTCGCGCTCTACGGGGCCAAGGAGAAGTCGGTCGACAGGGTCCTCGAGATGGCGAAGGACGCGCGGCGCAAGATCCCGCCAGCGCGCGTGCCGGACTGGGCAAAGAAGTACGTGCACCTTGAGGCCTGTGCTTCTGAGATCAAGTTGTTCTACGGCGACACGATCCCGGGAGTCCTGCAGACCGCTGACTACGCTCGCGAACTGCTTTCGGCCTCGGTCGTAGTTCCTTCGGTCGACGTCGATGCGATGGCGGAGTCACGCGAACAACGTTCGGCGAGGTTCTTCGGCTCGAACCCGCCCTTGCTGTGGGTCGTGCTCGGAGAGGAAGCGATTCGGCGACGGGTCGGCGATCGAGACGTTCATCGGGCTCAGCTGGAGCGGCTGCGCTCCCTCGCGGAACTGGACAACGTGACGATCCAGGTGGTCCCGCTGGAGAGCGGAGCTCACGCGGGACTCGGCATCGCCTTTACCCTCCTCCACCTCGAGCACGCCAACTCGGACATCGCCTACATCGAGAGCCTGACCAGCTCCGATTACTTGTCTCGACCGCAGCACACCCGCGCATATAGCCTGGTTTTCGATCGATTGCGGGTAGCCGCGATCAGCGACAGGGACACGTTGTCGCTGATCAATCGGGAGATTGCAGCGCTTAGCTAGGAGTGATCATGCTGCGGAAAACGGACGAGATGGTCTGGCGCAAATCCAGCCGCAGCAACGGAGCGCAGAACTGCGTTGAGGTGGGCTGGCGGACGTCGAGCCGAAGCGCCGGGCAAGGAAACTGCGTTGAGGTGTCGTTAGACCCTGAGGTGGTCGGGGTTAGGGACTCGAAGGACCGGGATGGGGCCGTGCTGGCCTTCCCCCGTCGTCAGTGGGCGGCGTTCGTCTCTGGATTGCGGGATCGTCGCTGGTAGTGCAGCTCAGGTGAGGCCAGCGGGAAGGCGGGTGGTGAAGCGGCAGCCGTCGGTGACCTGGTCGACCCGGACTTCTCCGCCGTGGGCTCTGATCAGGCCGCGGGTGATCGCCAGGCCGCTGTCCGCCGGTTCCAGCGCGGATTCGAAGTCCGCCGCTCCGCCGCAGCCGTCGACGACGATCACCTCGATCTCGTCGCCCGACACCATCGCCGTCACCGTCACCGGCTCGCCGGGCACCGTGTGCCGGACCGCGTGCATCACCAGGTTCGCCAACGCCCGCGTCAGCACCGCGATGTCCACCCGGACCGGATCCGTCGCGCTGTCCAGGCCGACGCCGTGCAGCCGCACCCCACGCTCCAGCGCGACCGGAAGTGCCGCCGCCAGCGCGGAATCCAGCAGGTCGGCCAGCCGCGTCGGGGTCCGCTCGACGGTATCGACCTGCAACCGCGCCAGCTCGAAGAGATCGCCGGTGACCCTGTTCAGCCGCTGCGCCCCGCCGATCAGACCGTCCAGGTAGCGCTGCGGTTCCTGCGCCACGCCGTCCTGCAGGGCCTCCGCTGCGGCGCGGATTCCGGCCAGCGGGGTGCGCATCTCGTGGGAGATCGCGGTGATCAGCTCGCGCTGCGCCCGGCGGAGGTCGGCGCGCTCCTGCTCGGCTTCGATCAGCGCGTTGCTGGTCGCGGTCAGCTCCTGGCGCAGCCAGCGCAGTTCGGCCCGGGGGTAGCGGCGCGTCCAGCGGCCCAGCAGCCAGCCGGTCGCGCTCGACGCCAAGCAGGCCGCGACCAGCCCGCTGCTCACCCTGGCCACGTTCGGTCACGTCTGTTGCGCTCGCCGGCTGCCCCCACCGATCAGTACCTCCATTCAACCTCCCGTTAACCGCGCGCCGGGAGTCCCATGAATAGGGGTCCGCGCGCGACGTTGTTGGGACTAACGCCGCCCGAGCGCGCGAGGCAGGCTGGGAACACCGTTTCTACTCAAGCGGATCCGGGTGCGCCCGGGTCGGCGACTGGAGGAATTCATCGTGGCGCGGCCTGTGCTTTCCGTTCGAGCGGAGGGATCCGACGGTCACCGGACCATTGCGGCGGCGTTGGAGCAGGCCCGCCCCGGGTCGGTCATCTCGGTGCACCCCGGCCGCTACCAGGAGAACCTGGTGATCACCAAGGTGGTCACCATCATCGCGGCCGAGGGTTCGCGCACCGTGGAGCTGTCCCCGGTGCGCGGCAGCGCGGTGCGCGTGGTGTCCGAAGCGGTGCAGCTCAGCGGGCTGGTGCTGCGCGGACGCGACCCCGAACTGCCCACTGTGGACGTTCCGCGCGGGCAGGCGGCGATGGACGACTGCGAGGTCACCGGCTCGGCCTGGACCGCCGTGCTGGCCCGCGAATCCGGTTCGCTGGCGATGCGCGACTGCCGGGTCACCAACTCCGCGGGAGCCGGGATCGTCGACACCTCCGAGGCGGGCAGCGTTGTCGAGGACTGCGTGGTCGAGCACCTGGGCAGCTCGGCGATCGTGATCAGCGACCGCGCGGCGCCGATGATCCGCCGCTGTGTGCTGCGCGACAGCCGCGGCAACGGGGTCTGCGCCAACGCCGACTCCCGCGGCACCGTCGAGGACTGCCAGATCTCCCGCACCGACAAGCCCGCGATCGCACTGGAAGCCAGCAGCAGCACCACGATTCGCGGCACCTCGGTCAAGGACGTGGCGATCGGCGCCTACATCAACAGCCAGGGCCGCCCGACCCTGCAGGACTGCTCGTTCACCGCCACCCGCGAGCACGGCCTGGTGGTGCTGGGCGGCAGCGAACCGGTGGTGACCGGTTGCCGCGTCGGCCGCACCAAGGCCAACGGCCTGCTGATCACCGACAAGGCCAAGGGCAGCTACGAGGAGCTGCGGATCTTCGGCACCCGCAAGGCCGCGATCGAGGTCGGCGAGCTGGCCGGGCCGGTCTTCCGCGACACCTCGGTGCGCGACTGCGCGGAGGACGGCGTGGTGCTCACCGACGAGTCCGTCGCGGAGTTCGAGCGGCTCGAGGTCGACGACGTCGAGGGCACCGCGATCACCGTGCGCGCCGGGGCGAACCCGATGCTGCGCCGGATCACCGTGCGCGACGTCCGCGGCGACGGCATCGCGGTGTTCGGCGGCGGGCACGGACGCCTGGAGGACGTCGAGATCGGCGGCGTCGCGGGCACCGGCCTGCGCATCGGCGAGGACGCCGATCCGTCCGTGGACCGCGCGGTGATCCGGGCGGCAACCGGGGTGGCCGTCGAGAAGGGCGGCACCGGGATGCTGCGGGAGTGCGAGGTCCGCGACTGCACCGGCGACGGCATCACCATCGCCGACCACGCGGACCTGACCGTGCTGCGCAGCAAGGTCGTCAAGAACGACGGGCACGGTGTGCTGGTGGGCAGCGGCGGACGCGCCACGCTGGAGGACTGCGAACTGGTCGACAACACCCGCGACGGCGTCCGGGTGGAGACCACCGAGCCCGTCGCGGTCACCAACTGCACCGCCACCGGCAACGGCGGATCCGGGGTGCGCACCCCGGACAGCTCCGGCGGCGACCGGCTGGAGATCGAGAACCTGGACAGCAGGGACAACGCCGGCACCAGCGACGCGGAAGCCGGACCGCTGGCCGAACTCGACGCGCTGGTCGGCCTGGACGGGGTGAAGCAGCAGGTCACGACGCTGGTGAACCTGACGGAGATGGCCAAGCGGCGGGAGGCCGCCGGACTGCCGGCGCTGCCGATGAGCAGGCACCTGATCTTCGCCGGACCGCCCGGCACCGGCAAGACCACCATCGCCCGCCTCTACGGCGAGATCCTCGCCTCGCTCGGCGCGCTGCGCAGCGGCCACCTGGTGGAGGTGGCCCGCGCCGACCTGGTCGCGCAGATCGTCGGCGGCACCGCGATCAAGACCACCGAGGCGTTCACCAAGGCCCTCGGCGGTGTGCTGTTCATCGACGAGGCCTACACGCTGAACGCGCAGGGCGGCGGCGGTCCCGACTTCGGCCGCGAAGCGGTGGACACGCTGGTCAAGCTGATGGAGGACCACCGCGACGACGTGGTGGTCATCGCCGCCGGGTACTCCGAGCAGATGGACGGGTTCCTGGCCTCCAACCCCGGTCTGGCGTCCCGCTTCAACCGCACCGTCGAGTTCGAGAACTACTCGGTGCCCGAGCTGGTCACCATCGTCGAGCGGATGTGCCAGGCGCACAGCTACGAACTCGGCGACGGCACCCGCGAGGCGCTGCAGCGCTACTTCGGGCGGCTGCACCGAGGCTCCGACTTCGGCAACGGTCGCGCGGCCCGCAAGCTGTTCGAGGAGATGATCGACCGGCAAGCGGTCCGGCTGGCCGGGCTGCCCTCGGTGGACCAGGACGAGCTGTCCCGGATGCTGCCCGCCGACGTCGGCGCCGAACCCGAAACCGCCGAGCCGGACAAGCCGACGGCGCTGAGCCGGTTGCGCGAGATGATCGGCATCCCGGCGGTGAAGTCGGCGGTCGAGGACCTGGTCAACCTGCTGGCGGCCAACCGGCGTCGCGCCGAAGCGGGGCTGCCGACGCCGAAGATCAGCCACCACCTGGTGTTCGCCGGCCCGCCCGGCACCGGCAAGACGACGGTGGCCCGGCTCTACGGCGAGGTGCTGGCCGACCTGGAGGTGCTGCCGACCGGTCAGCTCGTCGAGGTCAGCCGCGCCGACCTGGTCGGCAAGTACATCGGCCACACCGCGCAGCTGACCCGCGACGCGTTCGAGCGGGCGCGCGGTGGCGTGCTGTTCATCGACGAGGCGTACGCGCTGACTTCCGCCGGTGGCAACGACTTCGGGCGCGAAGCCGTCGACACGCTGGTCAAGCTGATGGAGGACCACCGCGACGAGGTCGTGGTGATCGTGGCGGGCTACTCGGCGGAGATGCAGGACTTCCTGGCCACCAACCCGGGCCTGGGCTCCCGCTTCTCCCGCCACGTCGAGTTCGCCGACTACACCGCGGCGGAGCTGACCGAGATCTTCGACCGCAACGCGCTCACCAACGGCTACGAGTGCGGCGAGGACGTCCTCGCGGCGTTGCACCGCCACTTCGAGGAGCTGCCCCGCGACCGCAACTTCGGCAACGCCCGCTACGCCCGCCAACTGCTCGAAACGACCATGACCCGCCAAGCGGGCCGCCTCAGCACCCTCCCCACCCCAACCCTCACCGACCTCCGAAACATCCACCCGGAAGACCTACCCGTCTGACACGCCGGAGGTCTGCAGTTTCAATTGAAACTGTGATCCGCCGTGCCTGGGATTTGCAGTTTCAATTGAAACTGCGCTCCGAGACACCGAACAGCAGACGGCGGAAGTACCGGAACGGGTGAAGGCACCGGTAGGTGCTCCCTCCCCGTTCCGGGACGTGCCGGGGAAGCTCTTGGTCGCTTAGCTTCGAGGGGTGCGAAATGGCGCCCTGGTACTGACCACTCTCGTTGCCGCGTCGGCACTTTCGGCTCCGGCCGCGGTCGCCGCGCCGGAGCTGCCGGCGATCCCGCAGGCGCTCTCGTCCTACGACGGGTGCCGCTCCGCGTCCACAGTGGATACTGCTGAGAAGCCGTGGGCCCAGGCCCAGCTCCAACCGGAGCGGGCCTGGCAGCACGGGAACGGCACCGGTGTCACCGTGGCCGTCGTCGGCAGCGGGGTCGACGCCACGTCCTCGGCCCTGGCCGGGCGGGTGGACGGATCCGGCCCGGACTGCGTCGGTTACGGCACGTTCGTCGCGGGCATCATCGCGGCCGCTCCGCACCCGGGCGGCGGCTTCGCCGGAGTCGCACCGGGCGCGCGGATCCTGGCCGTCAAAGCCACCGACCAGCGGGGAAACGCCACCGCCGATGGTCTGGCCAACGGCATCCGCACAGCGGTGGCCGGCGGTGCGCGCGTCATCTCGGTAGCCGCGGCGGCCACCGAGCCCAGCGATGCGCTGGCCTCAGCAGTCCGCGACGCCGCAGCAGCTGGTGCACTGGTCGTGGCCCCGGCTTCGACCGGCGACGGCGACAAAGCCGTCCAGGCGTTCCCGGCCGCCTACCCCGAGGCCCTGTCGGTGGCCGCGACCGCACCGGACGGCTCTCCCACCCGATCCGCCCAGCCCCAGATCAAGGTCGACGTGGCAGCCCCCGGAGCAGCCATGACCGGCGTCGGCCCCGGTGGCAACGGCCTGTTCATCTCCGGCGGAGACGCGGTGGCCGCCGCCCAGGTCTCCGGCACCGCAGCCCTGGCCCTCTCCTACCGCCCGCACCTGACCACCGAGGACCTCGCCCGCCGCCTGCGCGACACCGCCTACCCGCCACCAGGCGGCGCCCCGCACTCCTTCCTGGGCAGCGGAGTCGTGGACCCGGCGACGGCGGTCACCGCGGAACTCCCCGCTGCGGCGGGAAAACCGCCCGCCATCCCGGCAGCGGTCCACATGCCGCCCCCGACCGACCCCACCCCGTCCACCACCGCAGCGATCCTGGCAATCTCCGCAGCCCTGGTGATCGGCGCAGCCGCAGCCCTGGCCATCGTCATCCCCCGAGGCCGGAACCGCCGCTGGCGCACCGCCCCTTGAACAGTCCGGTCAGGGCCGTGAGCACTTTTTGGTGCCATAGCGCCACAAAAGGCTCACGGCACCTGACCTGTGAAAAGTCCGCTCTCAGCGCGTCGGGCTGGGTTCGGATTCCGGGAGTTCGACGACCTTCACGCGGCTGACGCGCTCGTGCCAGCCGAGTCCGGCGACCATCGCCACCACCAGCACGAACCCGATCCACTGCGTCGCGCTCAGCTCCGCGCCCAGCACGAACACCCCGATGATCGCCGCGGTCGCCGGAAAGGCCAGCTCCGCCAACGTCGCCCGCGCCGCCGGCGTGGTGCTCAGACCCACGTAGTACAGCCCCAAGGCGATCAGTCCCGGGATCAGCGCCAGCAGGACCAGCCCGAACGCGTTGTCCCAGCCGACCGTCACCGGCGAGCCGCTGAGCAGCAGGACCACCGCTGCCGCGGGCAGGCCGATCGAGAACCTCAGCGCCGTGACGTCCCGAGCGGGAATTCGACTGCTCACGTACCTGCCCAGCACGGTTCCCGCCGCCCACAACGCCGCCGCACCCAGGGCCAACAACGCGGGCAGGACCTGCGAAACCTCGATGTGCAGCGGGTTTTCGAACGCCAGCAACCACGCCCCGAGCAGCGCCGGGACCGCGAACAGGAAGTACCGCGCGGTCAACCGCTCGCGCAGCAGCGCGAACGACGCCACCGCCGCGAAGATCGGCTGCAACTTCTGCAGGACCAGCGGCGTGACCGGGTCCCCGACCTGGAACGCCGTGGTGAACAGAGCGGTCGCCAACGCCGACGACCCCACGCCGACGGCGATCATCGCGATGCGCTCGCGCGGTCCGCACGCCAACAGCGCGCGCCACGCGCGGGGCAACAGCGGCGTCAGCAGCAGCACGATGATCACGTGCTCCCAGAACACCACGCTGGCCGAGGGGAGCGCCGTCGCGAGGGGTTGCCGCCACAGGGCGTCCGTGCCCCACATCGCGGTGGCCAGCGCCACCAACCAAGTCCGGTCCGCACCCCGCGCCAACGCCATGATTTCAACCTATCGAGCGTCCCCGACCCCGTTTCACGTGACACGACACCCGCGGCGCACCACCCTAGGCTCGAAATCGGGCACTCCGGATGCCACTTCACGCCATGCCCGTGGCAGCGAACTAGACATCACGGGCAGAATCGACACCGCTACGGCCGGTGACGGATAAGGACAGATACCAATGCTTCAGCAGCGGACCCGACTGCTCGGTTCGATCTTCGGCGCGTGCGCGGCGGTCGCGCTGGTCGCCGGGTGCGGCGGCGGCCAGCCCACGCCCCCGCCCGCCGGGCAGCCGACCCAGGAACACCCGCCGACCCACGGGCAGACCGCCGCGGCCAAGCAGGCCTCGGCGACCTTCGGCCCGTACAAGCCGGACGCCAAGGCGGTCACCTACGACCCCGCCCTGGTCCCGGACGGCGCGCAGATCAACCTGACCTCGCAGCGGAGCGGCGGCCAGACCAAGATCACCGTCGACCTCAAGGGCCTGGTGCCCAACCGCGAGTACGGCGCCCACGTGCACACCAAGCCCTGCGGCCCCACCGGCGAGGACGCCGGCCCGCACTTCCAGGAGAAGGCGGACCCGGTCAAGCCGTCGGTCGACCCGGCCTTCGCGAACCCGAAGAACGAGGTGTGGCTGGACTTCCACACCGACGCGCAGGGCAACGCCAGCACCAGCGCGGACGGCAACTGGTCCTTCGACACCCGCCAGGACGCGAAGTCCTTCGTGATCCACTCGTCGCACACCCACACCGAACCCGGCAAGGCGGGCACCGCCGGAGACCGCCTCGCCTGCCTCAACGCCTCGTTCTAACCTGGGTGGTCAGC
>NZ_JBEOVY010000312.1:0-9434 GCF_040295745.1 Saccharopolyspora sp. NPDC002686 | reverse complement strand
ACCGCAGCAGCGGTCGCCGGCGGCTCGCAGCCTGCGGTGGCGGTGCAGGAATCCGCCACCGGCCCGCATCGTGCGGGCACGCCATTCCATCGGCGTCAAATAGCGGGCGCCGTGAGGAAAGGAAAGTCAAGTGCTCATCTCCCAGCGACCCACACTGTCCGAAGAGGTCGTGTCGGAGACCCGCTCCCGGTTCGTCATCGAGCCGCTGGAGCCGGGCTTCGGTTACACCCTCGGCAACTCGTTGCGCCGCACGCTGCTCTCGTCCATCCCGGGGGCGGCGGTCACCAGCCTGCGCATCGACGGTGTGCTGCACGAGTTCACCACGATTCCGGGTGTGAAGGAGGACGTCACCGACGTCATCCTGAACATCAAGGAGCTGGTCGTCAGCTCCGAGGAAGACGAGCCGGTGACCATGTACCTGCGCAAGCAGGGCCCGGGTGAGGTCACCGCCGCGGACATCGTTCCGCCGGCGGGTGTCACGGTGCACAACCCCGATCTGCACATCGCCACGCTGAACGCGAAGGGCAAGTTGGAGATCGAGCTCGTCGTCGAGCGCGGTCGCGGCTACGTCCCCGCCATGCAGAACAAGGCGACCGGTGCCGAGATCGGCCGCATCCCGGTGGACTCGATCTACTCGCCGGTGCTGAAGGTGACCTACAAGGTCGAGGCGACCCGTGTCGAGCAGCGCACGGACTTCGACAAGCTGGTCCTCGACGTGGAGAGCAAGCCGTCCATCACCCCGCGTGACGCGGTGGCGTCGGCCGGTCGCACCCTCGTCGAGCTGTTCGGGCTCGCCCGCGAGCTCAACGTCGATGCCGAGGGCATCGAGATCGGCCCGTCGCCCGCCGAGGCCGACACCATCGCGGCCTACGCGATGCCGATCGAGGACCTCGACCTGACGGTGCGCTCCTACAACTGCCTCAAGCGGGAGGGCATCCACACCGTCGGCGAACTGGTCTCGCGCAGCGAGGCCGACCTGCTGGACATCCGCAACTTCGGTGCGAAGTCCATCGACGAGGTCAAGATGAAGCTGGCCGGCCTTGGGCTCGCGCTCAAGGACAGCCCGCCCGGGTTCGACCCGTCCGCCGCGGCTGCCGAGTACCCGTCCGAGGGTTGGTCGGCCGAGGACGAGGAGACCACCCTCGGCTCGGTCGGTCCGGTCGAGGACAGCGGCTACGACGACGGTCAGGACTACGCGGAGACAGAGCAGCTGTAGCTGTGTTGCGCGTCCGGGGTTCCGGCGCGCCCTGAGAGGAGCAACCGATGCCCACCCCGACCAAGGGTCCGCGTTTCGGCGGGTCGCCGGCGCACGAGCGGCTCATCATGGCCAACCTGGCCACCGCGCTGTTCGAGCACGGTCGGATCACCACCACCGAGGCGAAGGCGAAGCGGCTGCGGCCGCTGGCCGAGCGGCTGATCACCAAGGCCAAGAAGGGTGACCTGCACAACCGTCGCGAGGTCCTGAAGACCATCCGCGACAAGGACGTCGTGCACAAGCTCTTCGCCGAGATCGGCCCGCACTTCGCGGAGCGCCCCGGCGGTTACACCCGCGTCATCAAGACGATGCCGCGCAAGGGTGACAACGCGAAGATGGCCGTCATCGCGCTGGTGACCGAGCAGCTGGTCACCACCGAGGCGGAGGCCGCCCGCGGCACGAAGTTCGCCAAGGACGAGCCGAAGGCCGAGACGACCGAGGCTCCGGCCGAGGTCGCCGAGACCGAGGCCCAGGCCGAGGACACCGCCGCCGAGAAGAAGGACGAGTCCTGATTCCGGCTAGCAGTGCTGTGAACGAGCCCGTCGCTCCCGCTGGGGAGGGCGGGCTCGTTCGCGTGCGCCTTGACGTGTCCTACGACGGTACGGACTTCTGCGGCTGGGCCAAGCAGCCGGGTCAGCGCACCGTGCAGGGACTGGTCGAGGACGCGCTGGCGAAGCAGCCGCCGGGCCGGTCGGTGCCGCGCTCGGTGGTGGTGGCCGGTCGCACGGACTCCGGGGTGCACGCCTCGGGTCAGGTCGTGCACGTCGACGTGGTGCCGCACGAGGACGGCGGCAGCCGGGTTCCCGTTGACGCGCAAGGCATTCCGGACCTCGGGCGGATGGTGCACCGGTGGAACCGGATCCTGCCCGCGGACGTGCGGATGCTGGGCGCGCGAGTGGTCCCGCAGGCCTTCGACGCCCGTTTTTCGGCGCTGCGGCGCCACTACCGCTACCAGGTGTCCGACGCGCCGTGGGGTGTTGACCCGCTGCGCCGCCGGGACACCCTCGCCTGGAACCGCCCGCTGGACGTGGACGCGCTCAACGCGGCGTCCCGAGAACTGCTGGGCCTCAACGACTTCGCGGCGTACTGCAAGCCGCGCGAAGGCGCGACCACGGTGCGCGAGCTCCAGCGCTTCGAGTGGGAGCGCCTCGACGACCACCTGATCGCCGTGCACGTGAGCGCGGACGCCTTCTGCCACTCGATGGTCCGCAGCCTGGTGGGCACCCTCCTGATGGTCGGCGACGGCCGCCGCCCCCGCCCCTGGCCGGGGCAGGTCCTGGAGTCGGAAACCCGCACCACGGCGGTGGCCCCGGCCCACGGCCTGACCCTGACGGCGGTCGACTACCCGCCGGACGAGGAGCTCGAAGCCCGAGCCGCCCAGACCCGGGCCGTCCGCACCCGCCCCTGACCGGTTCACCCGGTTCCGCTCCGCAAATTCCATTGAAATTGGATGTCCGATTTCCATTGAATTTGCGTTCCCCCGGAGCCTCAGCCGGGCGTGGCCATTGCGGTGAGGTCGTGGGCGAGGTGTTGGGCCGCTTGGCGGAGTTCTGGGGGTCGAGGACTTCCGCTTCGAAGCCGAGGCGGGCTATGTGCATGGCCGGCCAGGCTGGAAAGGCCTCCCTCGATCAGGTGCCGATCCTTCAGTCCGGACTGAAGGCAGTTTCAATTGAAACTGTGATCCGCCGTGCCTGGGATCTGCAGTTTCAATTGAAACTGCAGTCCCCTCGACGTGTCGGGACCTGGACATGCCGGGGTGTGTCGGTGTCGGACACGCCGGTGGTTGTGGACAGGTCCGGGTTCCTGTGGAGAACTTCTGCGATTTCAATGGAAATCGGACGTCTGATTTCCATTGAATTTGCGTCACCGGGTGCTGGGTTCGCCGGTGGCCATGGTGGTGAGCCGGTGGGCGAGGTGTTGGGCTGCTCGGCGGAGTTCTGGGGGGTCGAGGACTTCTGCTTCGAAGCCGAGGCGGGCTATGTGCATCGCCAGCCAGTCGAGGTCGTCCCCTCCTGCCGTGAAGGTGCACCAGCCGTCTTCGTCGTCTTCGACCTTCGCCACCTGGGGTGGGACCAGGTCGCGGACTTGGGCGGCGGTGGCTCGCAGGCGGACTCGGGCCAGGTGGCGGTACGGGGCTTCGGACGTGGAGTGCTGGACGTAGGCCACCGGGTCCGGGTGCTCTCGCGGGCGGAAGCGCCAGGTCGTCGCCGTCACTTCGCGCATCCGGTCCAGGCGGAAGGTGCGCCAGTCGTCCCGGTCGACGTCGAAGGCCATCAGGTACCAGCGGTGACGGGTGGCGACCATCCGCACCGGCTCCACCGCGCGCTCGCTCTCCTCGTCGCCGCGGCGGGCGTAGCGGAACCGGACGCGGACCGAGTCGCGGCAGGCGCGGGCGAGGGTCACCAGCAGTTCCGCGTCGATCTCGGTGCCGGGGCCGACGAGGGTGTCGGTGGCGCTGTGCACCGCTCGGACCTCGGCGCGCAGCCGCGGCGGCATCACCTGGTCGAGCTTCGCCAGCGCGCGCAGCGCGGCTTCGCCGGTGCCGGCGACCGTGCCGCCGGAGGCCAGGCGCAGCGAAACCGCCGTCGCGATCGCCTCTTCGTCGTCGAAGAGCAGCGGCGGAAGCCGGGTGCCCGCGCCGAGCTGGTAGCCGCCGCCGACGCCTGCCGTCGCGTGCACGGGGTAGCCGAGCGCCCGCAGCCGCTCCACGTCGCGCCGCACGGAGCGATCGGTGACTCCCAGCTCAGCGGCCAGCTCGGTGGCGGTCCAGGACGGTCTCCGCTGGAGCAGCGCCAGCAACCGCAGAACCCGTTCGGCCGTCACAGTCCCGCCTCTCCGCGATTTTTCAGTGGTGGTTGCGTCTGGATTGATCTCGCCTTTTGCGGTTTCTTGTGGCTGAGTTGCGTCACGGTCCCCTGAGGGTCGGCACAAGGGGGCCATGCGCGGATCCTCGCACGAATCACGGAAGGTACCTGTCCGCAATATCGGTGACGATGGGCGCATGACCGATCAGCTCTGGAACTCGCTGCTCCGGGATCAGTTCACCTGGCACTGGACCGAGCAGCTGCGGCCGCGCCTCGACGGCCTCACCGACGACGAGTACTTCTGGGAGCCCGTGCCCGACTGCTGGAACGTGCGTCCGCGCGGCACCGGCACCGCTCAGATGCAGGCCGGTTCGGGTGCGATGACCATCGACTTCGCGTTCCCGGAACCGGTGCCGGCGCCGTTCACGACCATCGCCTGGCGGCTCGGGCACGTGATCGTCGGCGTCCTCGCGATGCGCAACGCCTCGCACTTCGGCCGCACGCCCACCGACTACGAGTCGTTCGAGTACGCGGAGACCGCCGCTGACGCGCTGGAGCAGCTCGACGCGGAGTGCGCCATGTGGCTCGCCGGGGTCGAAGCCCTCGGCGAAGCCGGACTCGCCGAACCGTGTGGGTCGGCGGAAGGACCGTGGGCCGAGCGCTCGATGGCGGAGCTGGTGCTGCACATCCACCGCGAGCTCATCCACCACCTGTCCGAGGTGTGCCTGCTGCGCGACCTCCACGTGCACGCGAAAGGGCCCCTCCGATGAGCCGCGAGTTCCAGGTCACCATCGACGCCCACGACCCGCGAGCCCTGTCGGTCTTCTGGCGCGACGCCCTGGACTACGCCATCCCCGGCCCGCCAGGCGCAGAGCTCGCCGAGGGCGCGGACCCGCTGGCCGCGTGGGACGCATTCCTGGAGCGGGTGGGTGTGCCGGAGGAGCAGCGCAACGCGAGGTCGGCCCTCGAGGATCCGGACGGGCGCGGCCCGCGGCTGTTCTTCCAGCGGGTGCCGGAGGACAAGGTCGCCAAGAACCGCCTCCACCTCGACATCCGCGCGGCGCCCGGGTTGCAGGGCGAGGAGCGGATGGCGGCGCTGGAAGCCGAATGCGACCGCCTCGTCGGGCTCGGTGCGACCCGGGTGAGCCGCCACGAGCCCGAACCGCCGTTCGGCGGCGGGCACATCGTGATGGCCGATCCGGAGGGCAACGAGTTCTGCCTCGACTGACCACTTCGGACGATCAGCCCGGGTGTCGCACCGATGAGTCGAATCGGCGGGTAGTAATAGCCGCGAATTCCCGCAGCTGAAAGCGAAGAAGCCCCGACCAGCGAGGTCGGGGCTTCTTCGCGAGGGTTCAGGATCAGTCGCCGCGGCGGATCGGGCCGAGGATCTCCTGCTCCTTCTTGTTGGTCACCAGGCCGATCATCGTCCAGGTCATGTTGCCCAGGGCGATCACCTGGTCGTCCTGGAGCTGGGTCAGCTGCTGGACCTGCGGGTTCTGCAGGCTCCAGATGCGCTGGGCCAGCTGGGCCTGGTTCAGCGGGAGGCGCTGGAGGAGGACCAGGTCCGCCGTGTTCGCCGCCGTGCCGCTGCTCACCTGCGGGTGCAGGTAGGGCAGGACGTACATCGTGGTCTGCCACGGGGCGCGGGGCGGGAACAGCTCCTGCGGCACCGCACCGCCGTCGTGGATCACCAGCAGCGGGGTGTCCTCGGACGACCGGGGCAGGTCGAACGGGGCCAGGCGGCGGATCTGCACCAGCGGCACCGGCTTGCCGTCCGGGGTCTGCCCGGCCGCGCGCTCCAAGGTCTTCCACGCCGCCGGACGTCCGGTGGCCACGATCACCCACGCGCCGGTGGCCATCGCGCGCAGCGCCAGCTGCCGGGCGAGGTACAGGCCGCCGACGGTGACCATGCGGGTCGGGTGCGGGCGGAGGATCGACGCCGCTTCCGCTTCCTTCTGCGGGTTGGAGCCGATGATCACCCCGCCCCGGTCGCCGGACGGGCTGATGGCGTCCAGGGTTTCCGGGGTGACCAGGAATTCCGGTGCTGCGCCCTGGTTTCCGGGCACATCGATCGTTCTGCTTCGGCTCATGCCGCACCTCCGAGCGGCAGCGTCGCTGCGTAACCGGCCAGTTGCGAGCCGCGCAGCGGGGTGAGGGTCAGGCCGAGGCGGTGGCTGATCGCCTTCAGCCGCTCATCGGCGGTGTCCAATTCGGACGGTGTGCGGGCGCTGACCCGGACCAGGCCGCGCAGCCCGACCTCGCCCTCCTCGCCGACCGGCGAGATGGACAGCGCGATGCTGGTGGACAGCGCGCGGATGCCGGTGAGCGCGTTCAGGCTGTCGTTCATCTGGTTCGGCCAACCGGTGATGGCGTAGCTGGAGTGACCAACGCCACCGGCGGTCACGCCGTCCCACCGCTCCTTGAGGCCCACCGGGCGCTGCGAACCGATCACGTTGTGCAGCTCCGCCGAGGAGATCCCGGCCTGCAGCAGCTCGTCCGGGTCCAGCGGCCGGGTCGGAACGCCCTGGCGCTCCAGTGCGCTGCGGACTCGCGACATCGCACCGATCAGCGCGCGCTGCGCACCGAGGATGCCGCCGCCGCGCTCGCCGATCGCCTTGGCGCAGCGCTGCGGGTCCAGCCGGACCGCGATCCAGGTGGTGCGCCGCGCAGCCGCGGGCAGCCGGCCGAGGACCTCGAGGTAGGAGTTCAGCGCGGGCGAATTCGACGGCAGCGCAGCACTTCCCGGGTAGCAGTGCCAGATGGCCTGGATCGCGTCGAGCACGACACCGCGGTCCTCCAGGCACGGCTCCAGCGCGCTCAGCGGCAGGTTCGGTGCGCTCTCAACGGGATTCAGCAGCGACGGCGCGCCCTCGACCTGGAGGACGCCGGTCCACTTGCCGTTGTGCCAGGACATTCCGACCGGGTTGCGGTCGTGGTCCTGGCTGCGGGCGATCACCAGGTCCTCGACGACCAGGCGGAGCAGCGCGACCCGGTGGTTCTCGTCCGGGCCGATGATGCCGTCACCGTTCTTGTCCTCGGCCGGTTCCATGGCGTCGACGTCGGCCGGGTTCGACACCCGGGTGTGGTTGCGGCCGCGGTATTCGAGCACCAGCCCGAACCACTGGGTGAACCAGCGGCCGCGGCGCCGCAGCAGCGCGATGATGATCGACAGCAGCGCGATGCCGGCGCCGACCGGCAGCATGACGTTCGCCAGGTCGAGCTTCGCGCCGATGATCGTCAGGATGAGCCCGATGGCGAGGCCCACCTCGATGAGCACGATGTTGGCCGCAGGGATGCCGCCGAGCGTTACGCCATTGATGCGCCGCCGGCGCGCGCGGATGCGAGCGCGGGACGGATTGGCGGGCCCGGGAGCTTTCGGCTGGGCCGGATGTTGCGTGGTCACGGACATCCGTTCGGTCTCTCCCCCTCGCAGGTAGGTGCGGCTCTCGGCGCGCTGGGACGCGAATCTTCGATCAGCCGCGTGAAGAGAATACTGACGGACTAGGCGGAACCGCACCCATTCGGTATCTCTCTGCGACTATCCTGCGAAACCGTACCTCGGACGGGAGAGCTGTAGGCGAAGAATGGCATCAACACCCACAACCAAGTCACAGGTTCAGGCGTATCAGTTCGTGCTGCGCCGCATGGAGTCGGCGCTGGTGCGCAAGGACGCCGTGATGCTGCACGACCCGATGGGCTCCCACAAGCGGGCCACGATCGCCGGTGCGGTGCTGGCCGCGATCGGTTGCATCGGCTTCCTCGTGTGGGGTCTGTTCGGCGGCAAGGGCTCGGTTCCGCAACCGGGTTCGATCATCATCGGCAAGGAGACCGGCGCGGTCTTCGTCGTCACCTCCGACCAGCAGGCGGACAAGCGGCTGATCCCGATGCTCAACGTGGCGTCGGCGAAGCTGCTCGTGATGCAGCAGGGCGGTGCGCAGGGCAGCGGCGCGGTTCCGACCACCGTGGTGAAGGAATCGGCGCTGGGCGACTTCCCGCGCGGTTCGCTCACCGGTCTGGTCAACGCCCCGACCTACCTGCCCGACTCCAAGAACATCGCGGTGCCGTCCTGGGCGGTCTGCGACGTCGGCCAGGTCAAGGACTCCATCAACGACGCCCGCGTCGAGGAGGAGACCAAGGTCCAGACGACGGTGATCGGCGGTGACGACAACCACGGCGCGGAGCTCGCGCCGGACCAGTCGCTGTACGTCAAGGACCAGACCTCCAAGCGGGAGTACCTGATCTACCGGGTGCAGGACCTGCCGGGTCAGCCGCACACCCACGCGGTCAAGTCGCTGGTGAACAGCACCGAGACCACCGTGATGGACATGTACGGGCTGCGGGGCGCGACGCCGCGGACCATCAGCACCAACATGCTCAACGCGATCCCGGAGGTGCCGGCGCTGCACGTGCCGAACATCCCGCGGGACGGCGAGGCGCTGCAGGGCTACATGACCAACCGCAAGGTCGGTGACGTCGTGAGCCGGACGGTTCCGGGCCAGAACGACGAGTTCTACCTGCTGCTGCCCAGCGGCAAGCAGAAGATCAGCGAGGGCGCGGCGGCGGTGCTGCACGCGGCCAAGACCAACAGCAAGGACATCCCGAACGCGACCGGTGCGATCACCGACGCCGACGAGGCCGACAGCAGCGAGCAGGTCAACCTGTCCGGCTACCCGATGGCGGTGCCGAAGCCGGTGACCTTCCAGCAGTCCGACACCTCGTGCCTGAGCTGGAAGAACGTCAACGGCGACCAGAACATCACGGTGACCCTGAACAAGGGCACCCCGGCCGCCAAGGCCGCCGTCAAGCTCGCGCAGTACGACGGCACCGGCCCGATGGTCGACTACTTCTACATGCCGGCGGGCAAGGCGGCCGTGGTTCGCGGCGCCTCCAACGAGGCCGGTGCGGACAGCGGTCCGATCTTCATGGTGTCCGACCAGGGCGTGCAGTACGGCGTCAAGGACGTCCCGACCGCGCAGGGCCTGGGCGTGATCGGCGGTGCCGGTGACGTCAAGGCGGGGCCGTCGTGGCTCACGCGGGTGCTGCCGAAGGGCGACTTCCTCGACCCGGCGAACGCCAGCATGACCTACGACGCGGTGCCGGTCGGTCCGGGCGTGAACCGCCCGCCGGAGAACCCGAACAACCCGCAGCAGCAAGCAGGATCGGCCCAGGCAGGTAGCTGATCCTCCGTCCGGCACCGCCGGGGAGGGAACCGAACAGGCCGATTCGAACGTCCGAGAGAACGAGCGATCCGCCCGCAGCGCCACGGTGACGCTGCGGGCGGATTGTTGTAAGTGCCACTGAAGGTTTTCCATCCTCGTCCTGCGTGGCGGTGCGGGTGGCGGAACCTCAGCGCCCGCCTGGACTGCGGGTGC
>NZ_JBEOVY010000311.1:0-9461 GCF_040295745.1 Saccharopolyspora sp. NPDC002686 | reverse complement strand
GTTTCAATTGAAACTGCGCTCCGCCGTGCCCGGGTTTTACAGTTTCAATTGAAACTGCACACCCGGGCGTGTCGGGACCCCGGCGTGTCGGGACTTGTGGACAAGTTCCGGGTCCTGTGGAGAACTTCCGCAAATTCAATGGAAATTGGACGTCGAAATTCCATTGAAATTGCGTGTCGCGCGGGGAGCGGGGGACTTCTGGTCCATAGTGGACGCTGTTTGGCTGATCACGAGTTGCCGAGCGGTGGGCGAGGCACCAGGTTGGTGATCGGCAGTCCGCGCGTGGCAGGAGGACGCATGTACGTCGACGGCGTGAGCATCGTCGGCCGCGGGATCGCCGCCAAGGGGCCGGAAGGCGTCGTGTTCGCCAACCTCGACCTGGAGGTCTCCTCCGGATCCCTCGCCGTGGTGGCCGGTCCCGGCGGAACCGGCCGGACCTCGTTGCTGCTCGCGCTGTCCGGTCGTCTCCCGCTGATCACCGGGTACCTCGACGTCTCCGGGCACGTGCTGCCCGCGCAGGCCAAGGCGGTGCGGCAGCTCGTCAGACCGGCGCGGCTGCGGCCCGGCTACGAGCTCGAGGAGCAGCACCGGGTGCGCGAGGCCATCCGGGAGCGCCAGCTGATCAGCGGCGCATCCCTCCGCGACATCGACGCCGCGCTCTCCCTCGTCGGACTCGCCCCCGACCGGTCCGCGCTGGTCGGCGAACTGCACGCCGCCGACCAGCTGCTGCTCGCGATCGCGCTGACCGTCGCGTCCTTCCCCGCCGGGATCCTCGTCGACGACGTCGACGTCGGCCTGCCGATGGCGTCGCGGGCGCAGGTGTGGGCCGCGCTGCACGAGGTCACCCGGACCGGGATGACCGTGCTGGCCAGCGCCACCGACGCGCCGTCCGGGGACGTCGAGGTGATCCACCTCCCCGCGCGCGAGCCGGAGGAACTGCCCACCGATGTGTTCGACCTGCTGGAGGAGGACACGCAGTGAAAGCGTTCAACCTGGCCTGGCTGGAGCTGCGCCGCTTCCGCGGACCGCTGCGCCGCCTGGTTCCGCTGGTGCTGGTGCTGGTCCCCCTGCTGTACGGCTCGCTGTACCTGTGGTCGAACTGGGATCCCTACGGCAAGTTGGGCCAGGTCCCGGTCGCGGTGGTGAACTCCGACCGGCCGGTGGACAGCCGCGGCGAGCACATCAACGCCGGTGAGCAGTTCGTCCAGCAGATCAAGGCGACCGACACCTTCGACTGGCACTTCGTGGACGCCGCCGACGCCCGGCGCGGCCTGGTGGAGGGCACCTACTACTTCACCATCGAGGTGCCCGCGGACTTCAGCGCCAGGCTGGCCACCGCGGCGGACCGCAACCCGCAGCGGGCCGGGCTCAACATCGTCAAGAACGACGCGAACGGCTTCATCGTCGGGATCATGGCCGACACGGTGAAGACCGAGCTGCAGAACCAGATCAACGCCGCCGCGCACGCCACCTACGCCCGCGCGCTCTACGGCGAGCTGGACCAGGCCCGGGAGAAGCTGCAGCTGGCGTCGGAGGCGTCCAAGCAGCTGGTCGAGGGCACCGAGCTGAGCAAGCAGGGCACGGAGGCGCTGACCACCGGTCTCGGCGGGGTGCGGGACGGAACCGGCGAGATCGCGCGCGGTGTGCAGAGCATCGCGGACGCCAGCGCCCAGCTGGACCAGCAGCTCAACGCAGTCACCGACTTCACCGCCGAGCGGCTGCCCGGCGCGGTGAACGCGCTGGTCAACGCGAGCAACACCGCGGTCAGCAACCTGAGCGCGATCAAGACCACCACCGGGTTCCTCAACCAGCGGGCCGGTGAGGGGCGCGCGGCCGTCGAGGAGCTCGGCCAGCGGCACCCCGACCTCTCGGAGGACCCCGTCTACCAGCGCGCGTTGGACACCTCCCGCAAGATCGCCGACTCCGCGTCCACCGCCGACGGCGATGCGCAGAAGGCGCTGACGACCGCGCAGGACGCCAACCGGCAGGCGCTCGACCTGCAGAACAACCTCGGCCCGCTGCAGAGCAAGGTCCGCGCGATCACCGCGCCTGCCGACACGCTGCGCGCGGGCACGTCGGAGCTGTCCGGTGGCACCAACGGCGTCACCAACGGGTTGAACACGCTGGTCGCGAGCAGCGGCGTGCTGCACACCGGTGCTGGGCAGCTCAACGACGGCGCCAAGTCCTTGCAGGGGCTGGTCGACGACACGCTGGGCAAGATCCCGCCGACCAACCCGACCGAGGTCGCCCAGGCCGCCGACGTGCTGGGCTCACCGACCGAGATCCACGACGAGAACATCAACCCGGCGCACGTCTACGGGCGCGGGCTGGCGCCGTTCTTCTTCGCGATCGCGCTGTGGGTGTTCGGCCTGTTCGCGTACCTGCTGCTCAAGCCGGTGAACCAGCGGGCGATGGCGGACCGGGTGAACGCGTGGACGATCGCGCTGGCCGGGTTCCTGCCCGCCGCCGGGCTGGGCGTGATCGGCGGGTTCGTGCTGTACGCGGTGGTCGACTTCGGGCTCGGGCTGGATCCGGTGCACCTGGGGTTGACGCTCGGGCTGATCTCGCTGGCCGCGCTGGCGTTCGTGGCGATCGACCACTTCCTGCGCACCGCGCTGGGCGCGGTCGGCGACCTGCTGTCGCTGGTGCTGCTGATCATCCAGCTCACCGCCTCCGGCGGCCTGTACCCGATGGAGACCGCGCCGGTGCCGTTCCAGGCGGTGCACCCGTTCCTGCCGATGAGCTACCTGGTCGACGGGCTGCGCGTGACGATCTCCGGCGGCGAGATGGAGCACCTGCTCAAGGACGCCGTGGTGCTCGCCGGATTCCTGGTGATCTTCCTGCTGCTGACCACCTTGGTCGTCCAGCGCCAGCGCACCTGGTCGGTGGCCCGCCTGCACCCCCAGATCGAGCTGTAGCGCGCGGTCGCCGATCACCCTGTTGGGCTCGTAGGCTGGCTACATGGCTGTTGTGAAGATCAATGCGATCGAGGTTCCTGAAGGTGCCGGCCCGGAGCTGGAGAAGCGGTTCGCTTCGCGGCACGGTTCGGTGGACAGCGCGCCGGGCTTCCTCGGGTTCGAGCTGCTGCGCCCGGTGAAGGGCGACAACCGCTACTTCGTCTACACGAAGTGGGAGTCCGAGGAGGCGTTCCAGGCGTGGGCGTCGGGCCCGGCGAAGGCCGCGCACGCCGGCGAGGCGAAGAACCCGGTCGCCTCCGGCTCCAGCCTGCTGGAGTTCGAGCTGGTCCAGGAGTCCTACCCGGAGAAGTGACGGACCCGTGAGTCCTTTGGGCTGCTCCAGCGACCCAAAGGACTCACGGGCTCACTTGACCACGAGGGTCGCGAGGATCGCGCGGTGGTCCGCGCCGCTCACCGGGAAGACGTCGAAGGACTGCGGAGCGATCTCCGGCGTGGTGAGGACGTGGTCGAGCGCCACCGGCGGCGGGAACCAGCCCGCCGGCCAGGTGGCGCGCAGGCCCGAGCCGGTGGCCGCTGCGGCGTCGGTGTAGCCGGTGCCGATCAGGGAGCGGAGCCGGGCGTGGTCGAGCGTCGCGTTGAAGTCGCCCGCCAGCACGCGGGGCGTGCCGGTCAGCCGCAGCTGCCCCAGGTCGATCATCTCCTGCCGCCACCTGCTGTAGGTGTCGGCGCCCATCGGGTACAGCGTGTGCACCGCGGCGATCTCGACCGGCGGGCTGCCCGGGCGCTGCAGCAGCGCCGTCGGCTGGGCGAGCGTCGACTTCGGCAGCAGGTCCAGCTCGCGCAGCGGGTAGCGCGCCGCGATCCCGGAACCGTCCGCCTTCGGGCCCGCGTGGAACACCCGGTGCGGCAGTTCCGCGCCCAGCCCCGCCGCATCGAGCCGACCGACCAGTTCCGGCGTGAGCTCCTGCAGGCTGAGCACGTCGACCTCGTGCCGGCGCACCAGATCCACGATCGCCGCCGCGTCCGCCTGGCCGAAGTAGGTGTTGATCGACAGCACGCGCAGCGCGACGCCCTGCGCCGGTGCCGTGCTCGAAACGGCCCGCGGCACGACGGAGAACGCCAGCGCCACCGTCACCAGACCGACGATCAGCAGCGTCAACCAGCGGCGCAGCAGGAGCGCGAGCAGCGCGATCACCGCACCGGTCAGCAGCGCGTACGGGGTCAGCGCCACCAGCGCCACGGTGTAGCGGTCGAACTCCATCCCGGCCAGCCGCAGCGCGGCCCAGGCGAGGAAACCGAGGCTCACCAGCGCCAGCAGCGCGGTGACCACCCCGCCACCGGGCTTGCGCCGTTCCAGCCGCTCTTCTTCCGGCTCGGCCAAGGTCCGGGTCACTGAGACCTCCTGTCGTTCAGCTCCCCAAGCCTGTCAGCGAGCTG
The DNA here is from genome assembly GCF_040295745.1 of Saccharopolyspora sp. NPDC002686. Classification (NCBI taxonomy): domain Bacteria; kingdom Bacillati; phylum Actinomycetota; class Actinomycetes; order Pseudonocardiales; family Pseudonocardiaceae; genus Saccharopolyspora; species Saccharopolyspora sp. NPDC002686. The sequence goes on along the minus strand of NZ_JBEOVY010000311.1, from coordinate 5,106 downwards.
TGCGCGTCCTGTCAGCGCCCTCGCGGACATTCGGACTCGCAAGCCCTCTGGGAGGTTCCATGTCATACGCGATCCAGGCAGAAGGCCTGGTCAAACGCTTCGGCTCCACCACCGCGCTGGCCGGGGTCGACCTCGCCGCGCCCGCCGGGACGATTCTCGGCGTGCTCGGCCCGAACGGCGCGGGCAAGACCACCGCGGTGCGCGTCCTGGCCACCCTGCTGCGGCCGGACGCCGGGACCGCCACCGTCGCGGGCTACGACGTGCTCCGCCAACCGGTGGCGGTGCGCAGCCGCATCGGGTTGACCGGCCAGTACGCCTCGGTCGACGAGGAGCTGACCGGGGTGGAGAACCTGGTGCTGATCGGCCGCCTGCTGGAGATGCCGCGAGGCGACGCGAAGGCGCGCGCCGCCGAACTGCTGGAGCGCTTCGACCTGACCGACGCGGGCGGACGCGCGATCAAGACCTACTCCGGCGGGATGCGGCGCCGCCTGGACCTGGCGGCCAGCCTGGTGGGCCGTCCCGAAATCCTCTACCTGGACGAGCCGACCACCGGGCTGGACCCGCGCAGCCGCAACCAGGTCTGGGACATGGTCCGCGGCCTGACCGGCGAAGGCGTGACGGTGCTGCTGACCACCCAGTACCTGGAGGAGGCCGATCAGCTGGCCGACCGGATCAGCGTGATCGACCACGGCCGGGTCGTGGCGGACGGCCGCGCCGACGAGCTCAAGCGCCGGACCGGCGGGCAGACCCTCCAGGTGCGCCCGACCGACCTGGCGGACGTGCCCGCGGTGCGCCGGATCCTGGCCGAGCTGACCGGCGCCGAACCGGCCACGCACGACGAGAGCGGTCTGCTCACCGCGCCGGTGGACGACCCGGTGCTGCTGTCCACCCTGGTGCGCCGCCTGGACGACGCGTCGATCACCGCCGACGAACTCGCGCTCCGGCTACCGAGCCTGGACGAGGTCTTCCTGGCCATCACCGGCAAACCCACCGAGGAGGCGGCGTGACTGCAACGTTGGAACGTACGCCCGCCGCGCCGGCGGCGGCGCCGGAGCACATCGGCCCGGTCCGCACGATTCGGCAGGGGTTGACGCTGGCCGGGCGGAGCGTCCTGAAGATCCGGAAGTCGCCCGAGGGCCTGGTCGACGTCACTATCCAGCCGATCCTGTTCCTGGTCATGTTCGTGTACCTCTTCGGCGGCGCGATCGCCGGGGACACCGCCTCCTACCTGCAGGTCACGCTGCCCGGGGTGATGGCCATGAACATGGTCTTCGCCAGCCTCGGCACCGGGATCGCGCTGAACACCGACATCAACAAGGGTGTCTTCGACCGGTTCCGCAGCTTGCCGGTGGCGCGGTCGGCGCCGCTGATCGGCGCGGTGCTCGGTGACGTCGTGCGCTACCTGGTGTCGCTGGCGGTGCTGCTGGTGTTCGCCGCGATCATGGGTTTCCGGATCCAGACCGATCCGCTGTCCGCGCTGCTCGCCGTCGTGGTGGTGATCGCCTTCGCGCTGTCGATGTGCTGGATCTCGGTGTTCCTCGGGATGCTGATCAAGAACCAGCAGGCGCTGCCCGGTGTGGCGATGGCGTTCATGTTCCCGCTCACCATGGGCAGCAACGTGTTCGTGCCGACCGAGACCATGCCGGGCTGGTTGCAGGCGTGGGTGGGGATCAACCCGGTCACCCAGCTCGCGGACACCGCGCGCAGCCTGATGATCGGTGGGCCGGTCGCCGGCCCGCTGACGGCCACCCTGGTCTGGTTGGTGGCGATCGTGGCGGTGTTCTTCCCGCTGGCGATGTGGGCCTACCGGCGCCGGGTGTGAGACGTCCTCGTGAGTGGCGATGGTGGTTCTTACGACCATCGCCACTCACGAGGCAAGTGCAGCGCGCAGCTCCTCGAACGCGGCTTCGCGGGAGAGCGACGCGCCTCTGTCGCGCGCCGCGCTGTGGTTCTCACCCAAGGCGTGCAGCAGGTCTCGGACTTCCGGATCTCCTTCGTCGAGCTGGCCGCGCAGCGCGATCGCGATGCCGAGCAGGCGCGCCGCCGCTTCCGGCCGTTCCTGGGTGAACTCCAGGCACGCCACCTGCTCGGCGATGCCGGCGGTCATCGGCATGTCGCGGATGTCCATGCCGAGGACCAGCGCTCGGGCCAGCGCCGCCCGCGCGGTGTCGAACCGGCCTTCGGCAGCGCACAACCGGGCTTCGCAGATCTCCGCGAGCTGCCGCAGGGGATGCGGGGTCATGGTCGCGTCGCTGATGATCTCGCGCATCTCGGCCAGGTACTTCCAAGCCTCGGCGTGGTTCCCTGCGAAGCGGGCCACCTCGACCAGCCCGCTCAGCGCGCCGATGCGGTGGTGCGGGAAGACGTTCCGGCCGAGTTCGTCGGCTCGGAGCAGCTCCGCTTCCGCGCCCTCGGCGTCGCCCGCGCGCAACAGCTCGAGGCCGATCCGCGCCTTCGTGGACACCAGGTCGTCGGTGCTGCGCAGCTCGCGCAGGGTGGCGGCGGATTCCTGCAACGCCTCGATCGCGCCCTCGTGGTCGCCGCGCCGGGAACGCAGATCGGCCAGGCTGTGGATCGTGCTCGCCGTGCCCCACCGGTCACCGATCGCGCGGAACTCGGCCAGCGCGGCCAGCATGTCCTTCTCCGCCGCCCCGGGATTGCCGGAGTGCTCGAAACCCCAGGACCGGCTGAACAGGCCGGCCGCGCGCGCCCACCGGGCCGGGTTCTGCAACGCCACCTCGACCGCTCTGTCCATTTCGGACTGTTCGCCGCTGAACATCCAGGCCGCCGGTTCCATCACCGCCACGTACAGGTACCGGGACTGCGCGCCGGTGTCGCGGACCGCGGTCACCGCGGCGCGCAGGCGGGTGGACCAGTCCTGGTCGTCGGAGACCATCTGCCGCATCAGCTCGACCACCGCCCGGCTCTCCGGTGGGGCCGAGCCCGGCAGTTCGAGGACCGCGTTCAACCGAGCGTTGAGCTCCTCGTGCTGCGCCGCCATCGACCAGTACCAGCACAGCGCCGCCACCAGCCTGATCCCGCGGTCCGCGTCGCCGGACGAGATCGCCCGGTGCAGGGCAGCGATGATGTTGTCGTGGTCGGCGTCCAGCCGGTCCATCCAGTCGATCTGGTCCGCGCCGTGCAGGTTCGGCGCGGCGCTCTCGGCGAAATCGACGTAGTGCGCCGCGTGCGAGATCTGAAGCGCGTCCCGCTCCCCCTCGGCATCGAGCTGCTCGGCGCAGAACGCGCGCACCGTCTCCAGCATCCGGTAGCGCATCCCCAGGCCCGAATCCACCGCCTCCACCAGGGATTTCTCCACCAGAGACAGGAGCACGTAGAACGCGTCGCCGCTGGTGAGCTCGGCATCGGCGCACACCCCGGAGATCGCCTCCGGCGTGGCGCTGCCGGCGAACACCGACATCCGCCGGGCCAGCGTCCGCTCCTGCTCGGTGAGCAGGTCCCAACTCCACTCCACGACCGCGCGCAGCGTCCGGTGGCGGGGCATCGAGGTGCGGTTCCCGTTGGCGAGCAAGCGGAACCGGTCGTCCAACCGGTCGGCGATCTGCCGCGCGCTCATCGCCCGCAGCCGCGCCGCGGCGAGTTCGATCGCCAGCGGCATGCCGTCGAGTCGGCGGCAGATCTCGACCACGTCACCGATGTTGTCCTCGTCCAGCGAGAACCCGGGGCGCGCGGACGCCGCCCGGTCCGCGAAGAGCCGCACTGCCGCGGATTCCCTTGCTGCGGCAGCAGATTCCGGCAGCTCCAGCGGTCCGACGGGCAGCAGCGTCTCCCCGGCCACCGCGAGCGGTTCCCGGCTCGTGGCCAGCACCCGGAGCTGCGGCGACCAGCCGAGGACTTCCTGGGCGAACTCGGCGACGGAGCCGATCACGTGCTCGCAGTTGTCCAGCACCAGCAACGTCGGTTCCGCCGCGAGCAGCTCCTTCACCCGGCTCAAGGCGTGCGTCTTCGGCGCCTCCAGCAGCCGGTTCTCGCGAACGCCCAGCGCGGTCAGCACGGCAGCAGTCAAGTCCTGGTCGTCGCGCAGCGGCGCGAGCTCCACGAACCACACCCGCCGATCCAGCGTGCCGGCCGCGGTTTCCGCCGCCAACCGGGTCTTCCCCGCACCGCCCGGCCCGAACAGCGTGACCAACCGCGAGTCGGCGAGTTCCGCCCGCGTGCGCTCGACCTCGCGCTCCCGGCCGACGAAACTGCTCAACCGAGTTGGCAGCGCGGCCGGGTGCGACGTCCGGCGCGGCATCAGCGAAGGATCGCCGCGCAGCACCGCGAGCTGCAGGTCCTTCAACTCCTGCGACGGCTCCACGCCGAACTCGTCGTCCAGCCGACGGCGCAACTCCTCGAACGCCGCGAGCGCATCCGGTTGCCGCCCGCACGCGTAGAGCGCTCGGATCCGCAGCGAGGTGAGCCGCTCGCGCAGCGGATGACGTGCGCACAGACCTTGCAGCTCGGGCACCAGATCGACCTGCCGACCAGCGCGCAGATCCGCCTCGACCCGGTCTTCGAGCGCCGTGAGCCGCAACTCGTCCAGCCGCGCCACCTGCGCTTCCGCGAACGGCGCGTCGAGGAAGTCGGCGAGCGCACCGCCGCGCCACAGCGCCAGCGCCTCGCGGAGCGTCGCAGCGGCAGCGTCGACGCGATCATCGCGGAGCAGGCGGCGGCCCTCGGCCGCGAGCCGCGCGAAGCGGTCGGCGTCGACGTCGTCGGGATCGACCAGGAGGGCGTAGCCCGACGGGTCGGAGCGCACCTGCAGCGAGCCGTCGAGCGCGCGGCGCGCGCGGGAGACGAGCGACTGGAGCGCGTTGAGCGCGCCGGCCGGCTGGGCGGAGCCCCAGAGGTCGGCGATGAGCACCTCGGTGGCGACGGTGCGGCCGGCTTCGAGCGCGAGCCGTGCGAGCAGCGTGCGCACCCGGAGGCCGCCGACGTCGACCGTCCGGCCGTCGGAGGTGTTCAGCCGGAATGGCCCCAGGAGCGCGACACGCACCCGCCCAGCTTCTCAAAAACCCCTGACCCGGTGCTCGGGAATATCATCGAGGCGCTGGCCGCGGACGAGGTGGGCCAGGAGACCGTGAAGGTCAACCGACCCGCACC
>NZ_JBEOVY010000310.1:0-9471 GCF_040295745.1 Saccharopolyspora sp. NPDC002686 | reverse complement strand
AATTGAAACTGCAAATCCCAGGCACGGCGGACCGCAGTTTCAATTGAAACTGCGGACTCGGGGCGGAGCGATCAGCCGTCGGCCAGGACGACGGTGGTGGGCAGGGTGGTCATGGCGAGGATGGCGGCGGTGACCGCTGGGGTCACGTCGTCGCCGAGGTCCTCGCGGTTGGCGAGGGACTTCAGCCGGGTGCGCTCGCCGCGGTCGAAGTCGAGGGCGTGGACCAGACCGCTGCGGTGGACCAGCGTGCCCAGCAGCGCCAGACGTCCGTCGATCGGCAGCTCATCGCGCGCCAGGGCGTGCAGTTCGGCCAGCAGAGCGCCGCGGATGGCCCGGTCCGGGTGGTAGCGGTCGTCGGGGAGGAAACCGAGGAACGTCCGCCGCTCCCGGCGCAGGACTCCGCGGTCGACCAGCACCGATCGGTGCGCGAAGAACGCGGTGGTGCGCATCGGCAGCCACCAGCTCAGCTCCACCGGGAGGTTGTCGCGCCCGGCCGCGCGCTGGAACTCCGCGAGCAGCTCGTCCATCCACGGCTGGCCGCAGGACGCGGCGTCGAGCAGCTGGATCGCGGTGCCGCGCGGGGCCATCCGCCCGCGCAGGACCAGCTCGCCGATCTCGGCCGCTGCGGTGGCGGTGTTCGGGTTCGCGCTGACGTAGTGCGACCCGTTGGGCTTGTGCAGCAGCAGTGCGAACTCGTCCGGCAACGTCAGCAGGTTCGCGTACTCGCCCACCTGCCCAGTTTGTCGCACTCAGGCCGGGTCAGCGCTCTGCCGAGCGTCTCGATGATGCGCGCGAACTCGTCGAGGTCACCGGTCCGCTCGGGTGCTCGGTGTCCCTCTCGGTACCACCCACGGGGCCGACCTTCCCTCCGAGGAGCAGATGCCGATCAATGTAACAAAACGGACACCGAGCCGGAAGGATCTTCCCGGGCGGTTCGAATATCGGCACTGCGATGGTCCACAAATCGTTAGTCGGACCTCCATTACTTCGATGACCTGCGGATTCGTCCCGGCCGGCGGCGATCTACGGTGATCCGCGGAGGGCAGGTCGGCCGCGCCGCGGTCGAGCAGGCCCCCTGTGGCAGGGCTCACTAAGAGGGCGGATTTCGTGCCAGGATGGCGGGGAGCGATCCAACCGCCCCGGACGCGCACCCGGGTGACCCACCAGGTCGCCGGTGGTACGGCCGGGGCTGTCGGCCACGACGCCACAAGCGACGTGGTCCGGCGCGACACGAGGAGATCACGCATGTCCCCCGAGCAATGGACGCGACCGGAAACCGAAGGCACCGCCGGCCCCCCTGCCGCTACCGCAGCGAAACCCACACGGGAGCAGGTGATCGCCGGTTTGCGCGCCACGAGCGAAGGTGGAGCTGACCTCGTACAGCTCCTCACCCCTGAAGGTCAGCGGGTCGAGCACCCCGACTTCGACCTGGACATCTCCACCGCGCAGCTGCGCGACCTGTACCGGGACATGGTGCTGGTCCGCCGCGCCGACCGCGAGGGAAACGCGCTGCAGCGGCAGGGCCAGCTGGGCATCTGGGTCCCGCTGCTCGGCCAGGAGGCCGCCCAGATCGGGGCGGGCCGGGCGCTGCAGCCGCAGGACATGGCGTTCCCCAGCTACCGCGAGCACGGCGTGGCCTGGTGCCGCGGCATCGACCCGACGGAGCTGCTGGGCATCTTCCGCGGCACCGACCACGGCAGCTGGGACCCCACCAGCACCGGGTTCCACCTGTACACCATCGTCATCGGCAACCAGTGCCTGAACGCCACCGGCTACGCGATGGGCCAGCGCTTCGAGGGCAAGGTCGGTGACCAGGACGGCGAGGCCACCATGGTCTTCTTCGGCGACGGCGCCACCAGCCAGGGCGACGTGCACGAGGCCATGGTCTGGTCGGCGGTCTACGACGCCCCGGTGGTGTTCTTCTGCCAGAACAACCAGTGGGCCATCTCCGAACCGCTCGAGCGCCAGACCCGCGTCCCGCTGTACCAGCGCGCCAGCGGCTACGGCTTCCCCGGCATCCGGGTGGACGGCAACGACGTGCTCGCCAGCCTGGCGGTCAGCCGCTGGGCGATGGACGAGTGCCGCCAGGGCAACGGACCGGTGCTGATCGAGGCGTTCACCTACCGGATGGACGCGCACACCACCTCCGACGACCCGACCCGCTACCGGCTCGCCGACGAGCACGAGGCGTGGAAGCTCAAGGACCCGATCGAGCGCCTGCGGGTGCACCTGGTCCGCGACCACGGCGTCGAGCAGGACTTCTTCGACGGAGTCGACGCCGACGCCGACGAACTGGCCGCGCGGCTGCGCGACTTCTGCTTCAACATGCCCGAACCACCACCGGAGCGGATGTTCTCCGAGGTCTACGCCGAGGAGAGCCCGCAGCTGACCGCGCAGCGGGAGGCTTACCTGCAGTACCTGGCCGGATTCGCCGACGAAGCCATGGCAGGAGGTGTGCGCTGATGGCCGCGCCCGCACTGGAACGCCCGACCGCAACGGCGGGCACCCAGACCGTCACCATCGCCAAAGCCCTGAACCTGGGTCTGCGCGCTTCGCTGGAGCGCGACCCGAAGGTGCTGATCATGGGCGAGGACGTCGGCAAGCTCGGCGGCGTCTTCCGGATCACCGACGGCCTGCAGAAGGACTTCGGCGAGCACCGCGTGCTGGACACGCCGCTGGCCGAGTCCGGGATCATCGGCACCGCCGTCGGGCTGGCCATCCGCGGCTTCCGCCCGGTGTGCGAGATCCAGTTCGACGGGTTCATCTTCCCCGGCTTCGACCAGATCGTCTCCCAGCTGTCCAAGCTGCACTTCCGCAGCCAGGGCAAGGTGAAGATGCCGATCGTGGTGCGGGTGCCCTTCGGCGGCGGGATCGGGGCGGTCGAACACCACTCGGAGTCGCCGGAATCGCTGTTCGCGCACGTCGCGGGCCTGAAGGTGGTGTCCTGCGCCAACCCGGTGGACGCCTACTGGATGCTGCAGCAGGCCATCGAGTGCGACGACCCGGTGCTGTTCTTTGAGCCGAAGCGCCGCTACTACGAGAAGGCCGAGCTCGACCTGGCGACGCCGCCGGCGCCGCTGTTCAGCTCGAAGGTGGTGCGGCCGGGTTCCGCGGTCACCGTGGCCACCTACGGCCCGATGGTGCGCACCTGCCTGGACGCCGCGACCGCGGCTGCCGAGGACGGCACCGAGCTGGAGGTCGTGGACCTGCGCTCGCTGTCCCCGCTGGACCTGGGGCCGGTGTTCGAGTCGGTGCGCCGCACCGGCCGGTTGGTGCTGGTCAGCGAGGCGCCCGGCGAGTCGTCGGTGACCTCGGAGGTCACCGCCCGGGTGCAGCAGGAGTGCTTCTACTCGCTGGAGGCACCGGTGCTGCGCGTGACCGGGTTCGACACCCCGTACCCGCCGAGCAAGCTCGAGGAGGGCTACCTCCCCGACCTCGACCGGGTGCTGGACGCGGTAGACCGCTCGTTGGCGTACTGAGGGAGTTGTTCGATGACGATCAAGCAATTTCCGCTGCCCGACGTCGGCGAGGGGCTGACCGAGGCGGAGATCCTGGGCTGGCGCGTCAAGCCAGGTGAGCCGGTCACCGTCAACCAGGTGATCGTGGAGATCGAGACCGCCAAGGCCTCGGTCGAGCTGCCCTGCCCGTGGGCGGGCACGGTGCGCGAGCTGCTCGTCGACCCGGGCCAGACCGTGGAGGTCGGTTCGCCGATCATCGCGATCGACATGGGCGGCTCGGAGACCGCGGAACCGGCCGCGAGCGGCGGCAAGATCGGCGAGGAGTCCAACGGGCGCATCGCCACGCTCGTCGGCTACGGCCCGCGCACGACCAGCGCGAAGCGCCGCCCCCGCAAGGGGCAGGCCGCGGCGGCCGCCGCCGTCGAGGCGCCGCCGAAGCCCGAGCCGGAGGCGAAACCCGCAGTCCAGGCGGGTGGCTACGTGCCGCTGGCCAAGCCGCCGGTGCGCAAGCTGGCCAAGGACCTCGGCGTGGACCTGACCGGGCTGACCGGATCCGGTTCCGGCGGCGTGATCACCCGCGAGGACGTGCAGTCCGCAGCGGGCGCCCCGCCGGTCACGGCCGCCCCGGTCGCCGAGCCCGGTGCTCGCGAGCGCCGGGTGCCGATCAAGGGCGTCCGCAAGGCGACCGCGCAGGCGATGGTGAACAGCGCGTTCACCGCCCCGCACGTCACCGAGTTCCTGACCATCGACGTCACGCCGATGATGGAACTGCGCGAGCAGCTCAAGAAGCACCCGGAGTTCCGCGACGTCAAGGTCACGCCGCTGGCCTTCGCGGCGAAGGCGGTCTGCCTGGCGGCCCGCCGGACCCCGGACGTCAACGCCACCTGGGACGAAGCGGCTGGCGAGATCGTCTACAAGGACTACGTGCACCTGGGCATCGCGGCCGCCACGCCGCGCGGCCTGGTGGTGCCCAAGGTCCGCGACGCCGACCAGAAGTCCCTGAAGGAGCTGGCGCAGGCGCTGGAGCAGCTGACCACCACCGCGCGGGAGGGCAGGACGACCCCGGCGGACATGGTGGGCGGCACGTTCACGATCACCAACGTGGGCGTCTTCGGCGTCGACACCGGAACGCCGATCCTCAACCCCGGTGAGTCGGCGATCCTCGCGCTCGGCGCGGTCCGCGACATGCCGTGGGTGGTCGACGGCCAGGTGGTGCCGCGGAAGGTCTGCCAGCTGGCGCTGAGCTTCGACCACCGCGTGGTCGACGGCCAGCAGGGATCCCAGTTCCTCGCGGACGTGGGCGCCCTCCTCGCCAATCCGGCCATGGCGATCACCTACTGATCGCTCCGCCGCAGGTCATGGTTCGTGAGCACTTCGGGGTGCCAGAGCGCCCCGAAGTGCTCACGAGCATCTGCCTGGGGAAACGCGTCAGGCGCGCTTGAACGTCCGGGTGCCGCCACCCGGGGTCCACGTGGTGATGACCAGGTGGGTCTGGTCCTCGGACACGCCCGTGGTGGTGGCCTCGGTGATGTCCAGGCGGAACAGGTGGGACTCCGTCGACGGCGGCTTGACCTCGTCGACCCAGGCGCGCTGCTCGTCGGCGGTGACCTCCTCGGCCCGGCCGGCGAGCTTCACGTCCACCCCGCCCATCATGTCCTCGGGCGAACCGGGGTTGGCGTGCAGCGCGAAGCGGGCGTCCCGCTGCAGATCGACGGCCTTCCGGGACTGCGGCATCGATCCGAGCACCAGGTCAGGGCCGCGCCAGGCGACCTCCGTGCCGCTCACCCTCGGCGAACCGTCGCGTCGCAAGGTGGCCAGCACGTGGTGCTGGGAGGCTTCCAACCGCGCGCGGACCTGCGCGGCCATCTCCGGGGCTTCTTCGGCGAACTCCTGCCAAGTCGACATGACGGACATGGTGACACCTGTCACCGACAGCGACCGGCGAAGAGCGAAAACGGCCCGCCCACCTCGTTCGACGAGGCGAGCAGGCCGCTCTCAGGTCTTGTGGCCGAGCCGTTCGGCAGGGCTCGGCGGGACGTCAGTCGCCCTTGCGGCGGCGACCACCACGGCGGGAACCGGACTTGGACTTGGAGCCCGAGGCAGCTGAGGCAGCAGCGACCGGCTCGGCGGTCGCTTCGGAGCTGGTCTCTTCCTGAGCCTGAGCGTCGTACTCGCGGAGGAAGTCGAACGCGTGCTCGTCGAAGTCGTGGATGTCGATCTCCGGCAGTGCGCCGAGTTCTTCGTTCAGTTCCCGGAAGATGGGTGTCTCCAGGTCAGGGGTGGTCTTCTTCACCGCTTCGCCCTCCCGTTCACTCTCGAAGCTGTGGCCGGACCGCCAGCAGCGCTGCTGCTGGCTCGCCCGTTGCGAGCCCTCCCCGCGGAGCTCGTACGGCGCGGCCCGGGTACCGCTTTCGGTCCCGCCCGCGTCGTTGTGACGCACACCGGCCCAGCTGGTGATGCGGTCCGCGTCTACATTCATCCATTCGGACGAACGCCCATGGTGCACCTGCCCGGATCCGACCGGGACGAGGGCCCACGAAATGGTGCCTCCCAACACTTCAACCTGCGCATGGTTTGTGCAATTCCGCACCGTGGTGAGCGCCACTCCATCGGGTGGGTGCGGCCTCGAACATCGCCCGATAGTCCCATTCGGTGGGGTTTTCCGCCTCGGAGACCACTGCCGGCGACCTGCATCTTCCGCTGCAGGGCGATTGCGCCGCCGACGACCGCGCACCATCGGTTGGTCTTCCCGCCCAATTCGACACGATCCGACGCGTCCGGTGCGGAAGCCGGGTGCTCGAGCGCGGGTAACCCACCCAATCGGACTAATCGCCCAGCAGGGGGAGGGATCGGGTGTTGACCATCGATGCACCGGGGCGACGGCGCTCCGGGTTCCCCCGAAGGGAGACGGTGATCATGGGTAACCGCGTCAAGAAGGCGGTCGTCGCTTCCAGCTTCGGTCTCGGCGTCCTGCTGGCCGCGGCCGGGCCCGCGGTCGCACAACCGTTCGGCGTCAGCTGGTCCGACTGCGTGTGGGGCGGCGGCCAGGTCATCCAGCTGCAGGCCGGCGGCGAAGCGTGCCTCGGCGGCTCGTTCGACGGCAAGGTAGTGGTCGGCTGACGCCGACCCCGAGTACCGCCGCAGGTCGCGCTCCTCCCTCGGCCTGCGGCCCCCCACAACCCGAGCGGCCCCGACCGACCAGGCCGGGGCCGCGAAGGACGAGGAGCGTCAGGCGATGTGGTGGCCGGAGATGGCTCGGGACACCACCAGCTGCTGGATCTGCTCGGTGCCTTCGAAGATGTCGTAGATCTTGGCGTCGCGGTGCATCCGCTCCACCGGGAACTCCCGGGTGTAGCCGTTGCCGCCGAGGATCTGGATCGCCCGCTCCGTCGCCCAGGTGGCCACCCGTCCCGCCTTGAGCTTGGACATCGAGCCCTCGCCTGCGGTGAAGCCGCCGTTGCGACCCAGCCAGGCCGCGCGCCACACCAGGAGGCGGGCCGCGTCGATCTCCATCCGCATGTCCGCCAGGGTGAAGGCGATCGACTGGTTCTCGATGATCGGCCTGCCGAAGGTCTCGCGCTCCTTCGCGTACTCCAGCGCCGTCTCGTAAGCCGCGCGCGCGATGCCGATGGCCTGCGCGCCGACCGCGGGACGGGAGAGCTCGAAGGTCTTCATCGCCGCCTGCGAGCTGGCCTTGGTGCCCTCGCGTGAGCGGGCCAGGCGCTCGTCCAGCTTCTCCTTGCCGCCCAGCAGGCAGCTGCCGGGGACGCGCACGTCGTCCAGGAACACGTCGGCGGTGTGCGAGGCCCGCAGACCGTGCTTCTTGATCTTGCTGGGGGCTTCGAGGCCCTTGGTGCCCGGCGGGACCACGAACGCCGCCTGGCCGCGCGAGCCCAGCTCCGGGTCCACGACCGCCTGCACCACGTGGACGTTGGCGATGCCGCCGTTGGTCGCCCAGGCCTTCTGGCCGTTGAGCACCCACTCGTCGGTGGCCTCGTCGTAGACCGCGCGGGTGCGCATCGCCGAGACGTCGGAACCGGCCCCGGGCTCCGACGAGCAGAACGCCGCCACCTTCGGGTCGTCGGCGTCGCCGTAGCACTGCGGGACCCATTCGGCGAGCTGGTCGGGGGTGCCCGCGGCGAAGATCCCGGCCACCGCGAGGGTGGTGCCGAAGATCGCCATGCCGATGCCGCCGTCGCCCCAGAACAGCTCCTCGTTGGCGATCGGCAGCGACAGACCGGTGTCATCGGCCCAGAACGTGGCCACCGCTTCGAAGCCGTAGAGGCCGACCTTGGCCGCCTCCTGGATGATCGGCCACGGCGTTTCCTCGCGCTCGTCCCACTCGCGCGCGGCTGGGCGGATGGTCTTCTCGGCGAAGCCGCGCACCCAGTCCCGCAGCTCCTGCTGCTCCTCGCTCAGCTCCAGGGAAAAACTCATCATCTTCCGTTTCTCTGCGAGGTCTCGGACTGTCAGGCCTTGGGGATCTGGAAGAGCTTGGTGAGGCCGGCGGCGAAGCCGAGGTCACCCGCGACCTTGAGCTTGCCCTTCATGAACAGCATCGGGGCGGATGCGTTGCTGGAGGCCAGCTTGAGGAATTCGGCCGGTGCGACCGTGATGGTCACCCGCGGCTCGTGCTGCGGGTCCTTGCTGACCTCGCACTTGCCGTCGGCCAGCACGCACTCGTAGCGCAGCAGGTCGTCGTCGGTGCCGATCCGCCAGCGCACCACGGCTTCGTGGTTGCCCGCCTTGTAGTGCTCGCCCATCCGCCGGAAGACCTCGTCGAGGATGCCTTCGCGCAGTTCCGGGCGGGCCATCACGGCTTCGAGCTGTTCGTCGGAGGCGCGGGAGATCAGCCGCGCGAACTGCTCCGGGCGCAGCGCGCTGAGGTCCACCTCGTCGCTGCCGGCGATCTCGGAGGCGGCTTCCAGCAGGGCGACGAACTCGTCCTTGCTGATCTTCTTCGGGTCGACCTCGCCGAGTGCGGCGATCGGATCGGTTTCTGGCATCGTTGCCACCTCCAACGCGCTTACCTACTCGCGAGTAAGACTACGTTCGAGTAGGTTCGAAGGCAAGCGACCTGCGACGACCGGTTTTGATCTAGCCTGACCGGGAGCAGGGACCAGCGGAGAGGTGACATGGTTCAGGACAACGGCCGCCCCCGATCGCGACGCCTGCCCAGGGCGGTCCGCGAGCGGCAGATCCTGGACGCCGCGGTGGAGGTGTTCGCCGCGCACGGCTTCCACGCCGCGTCGATGGACGAGATCTCCGAGGTCGCTGGCATCTCCAAGCCGATGCTCTACGCCTACCTCGGCACCAAGGACGAACTGTTCGTCGCCTGCATCCGCCGTGAGGCGGAGCGGCTGATCGAGGCCATCGGAACCGCGGTGGAAGCCGGGCTGCCCCCGGCCGACCAGCTGTGGCGCGGACTGCTGGTGTTCTTCGAGTACGTGCAGGCCAACCAGGCGGGCTGGGCGGTGCTGTACCGCCGGGCGAACGTGCAGGGCGAACCGTTCGTCGCCGAGCTCTCCGAGTGGCGGGAGCGGGCGACGAACCTGATCGCGGTGCTGCTGGCGCGCGCGACGGAGGACTCGGCGCAGCCGATGCAGGCGGAGCAGACCGAGCCGTTCGCAGCGGCGCTCGTCGGAGCCGGCGAGGCGCTGGTGGAGTGGTGGTTCGACAAGCCGGAGCACACCGCCGACGGCATGGCGATGCGCCTGATGAACATGGTCTGGATGGGCTTCAGCGACCTCGTCGAAGGCCGCTCCTGGACCCCGAACTCCTGACCCCGCCGCAACTTCCCTTGAAATCGCACGTCCAATTTCAACTCGCGTCCCATCGGCGTGTCGGATCCCGACACGCCGCCACCGGCATTCTGCAGTTTCAATTGAAACTGCAGACCCCACCCGCTGCGGACCGCAGTTTCAATTGAAACTGGGGTCAGGTGCGACCAGCCCAATGCCCCGTTGTAGAGGCAGTGGGTGCAGACCGAACCCAGGTTGACCACCACGAAGAC
>NZ_JBEOVY010000309.1:0-9549 GCF_040295745.1 Saccharopolyspora sp. NPDC002686 | reverse complement strand
GCACGTCGCCGGTGGTGCGCGGCCCAACGACGTGCGGCACATCGTCGCCGATCCGGCGAAAGCGCGACGCGTGCTGGGTTTCCGGGCTGCGGTCGAGTTCTCGGACGGGGTGGCGTCCTTTGCGCACGCGCCGCTACGGGCGCCTGCCGCGATCGGCCTGGGCGAGCGGTAGCCGGACCTCGAAGCGGCACCCGGAGCCGTGGTTGCGGGCAGTGATGGTGCCGTGGTGCGCCTGCACGAGTCCGCGCGCGATCGCCAGGCCGAGCCCGGCCCCGGCGGTGTCGTCCCGCCGGGCCTGGTCGCCGCGGAACGCGACGTCGAACACCCGCTCCAGCTCGGCCGGTGCGATTCCGCCGCAGGCGTCGTCGACCCGCAACCACGCCTGACCGCCGTCGGTGCCGGAGGTCAGCACGATCGAGCCGCGGGCCGGGGTGTGGCGGATCGCGTTCGACAGCAGGTTCCGCAGCACGCGGGAGAGTTCCGGATCGCTGCCCTGCACCACCGGCCAGTCGCTGGTGGCGGTCCGCAGCTCGACCTCGCGGTGCCGGGCCAGCGGATCCACCACCGCGACCACTTCGTCCACGACGTCGCGCAGCGGCACCGCGGAGAACTCCAGCTGCACCGCGCCCGCGGTGATCCGGGACAGCTCGAAGAGGTCCTCGACCATGGCCGACAGCCGCTCGCTCTCGGACCGGATGTGCGTGGCGTAGGCGCACACCTCGTCCGGTTCGCCGACCACGCCGTCGGCCAGGGCCTCGGCCATCGCGCGAATTCCGGCCAGCGGAGTGCGCAGGTCGTGGCTGATCCACGCGACCAGCTCCCGGCGGGCGGCCTCGGCGGCCCGCTCGCGCGCGCGTGCTTCCCGCTCCCAGACGCTGCGGCGGGCGATGCTGCGGCCGAGCAGGACCGCCACCGGCACGGTCACCACCGCGACCGCCGTGCAGATCACCACCGCGGTGGTCAGCTGCGGCCCGAACATGAAGCCGGTCACGCCGACGATCCCGGCCAGGGTGGCCAGCAGCGGCGTCAGCACCAGCGCGGTCAGCGCCGAGGTCAACGACCGCTTCCGCAGGAAGTAGAGCAGCGCGGCACCGGCGAACGCGACGGGCAGCGAGAGCCCGACCGCGTAAGGGACGACGTGGGTGAGTTCGGTGATCACGTCCATGCGGTGGCCCCGGTCGGTGGCTCCGCGGGATCGTAGCGGTACCCGACACCCCAGACGGTGCTGATCCGCCGGGGACGGGCGGGATCCGGCTCGATCTTCTCCCGCAGGCGCCTCATGTGGACGGTGACGGTCGAGTGGTCGCCGAAGCTCCAGCCCCACACCGCTTCCAGCAGTTCGGTCCGGCTGAACGCCCGCCCCGGGTTGCGCAGCAGGAACACCAGCAGGTCGAACTCGCGACCGGTCAGCGACAAGGCGGCACCGTCGAGCGTGCACCGCCGGGCACCCACGTCGATCTGCAGGCCACCGTCGCGCAGCGATTCGGCCGCAGCCGTGAGCGCAGCGCGAGATCGGCGCAGCACCGACCCCACGCGCAGCACCAGCTCGCGCGGGCTGAAGGGTTTGACGACGTAGTCGTCGGCGCCGAGCTCCAGCCCGAGAACCCGGTCGGCCTCCTCGCCCAGCGCGGTCAGCATCACCACCGGGACTGGGCTGTCCTCGCGGATGCGGCGGCACACCTCCAGCCCGCCTATCCCGGGCAGCATCAGGTCGAGCACCACGAGGTCGGGCGCGGTCGCGGTGAATGACCGCAGCGCGGTTTCCCCGTCGCCGGCGAGATCGACCTGGTAGCCGGAGCGCTCCAGGTACCGGCGGAGCACGTCGCGCACCGCGTGGTCGTCGTCGACGACGAGGATCCGCCCCGCCTCGTCCTGCTGCTTCATCCGATCACCAGCTCGTCGCGATCAAGTGGTTCACCGCCAGCGCGGTCATCGCCTGCCCGGCCAGCCACCAGCGCCGCTGCCGGTCGGGCAGCAGGGCGGCACCGACAGCGAACCACACCGCGAACGGCAGCCAGATCCGCTCGACCTCGGCCTTGCTCAAACCGGAGATGTCGGCGGCCAGCACCGCTGCGGTCGCCGCCAGCACCAACCAGGCAGCCGCGCCCCGGTCCACCGCGGCTCGGCGGACGGCCACCGCGGCGAACGGGCCCGCGGACAGCAGCAGAGCACCGATGTTGCCGAACACCCAGTACTCGTACGGCCGTTGGGCGAAATCGCCTTGGTGGTAGCGCTGGACGACCAAGTGGTAACCGTCCAACCACCAGAACCCGCACCACGCGAACACGGCGACCACACCGGCCACGCCAGCTGCGGCGAGCAGCAGCGCACGGGCCCCGCGAGTCCACAGCACCACCACGACCACGAGCGGGAAGAGCAGCACCAGCCCGTAGCTCAGGAACAGTGCGAATCCCAGCAGCACGCCAGCGCTGACCGCTGCGCACGCGGCCCACAAGCCACGGCGTGTGGCGGCAATGGCCAACAACGCGATCCCGGTGGTGGAGACCCCGGTGAACATGCCGTCGGCGGACACCCCGACCCACACCGCGCCGGGGAACAGCACGAGGAACGGCATGGTGGCCCGGGCCGCGTCCGCGCCCGCGAGAGCCCGCACGGTGACCGGCACGGCCACCGCCGCGAGCTGACCGACCGACATCGACACGACCGCTGCCCAAGCCCCACCACCGAGCCCGATCCGGTCGAGCCACACGTAGCTCAGCAGGGCGCCGGGCGGATGCCCGGACACGTGCACGGTCCAGGAGTCGGGCTGTCCGGCCAGGATCCGGTCGGTGAAGACGCGGAGCGCGGCACCGATGTCGGTGACCCGCGGTACGTCGTGCAGGTATTCGGTCCACTCGGTCAACCGCCCGGCGATGCCGTTCTGCCACCCGTCCACCAGCGCCAGCGACACGGTCCACACCATCCCGGCGAGGTACCCGGTCACGAGCAGGCGGCCCCACGGCAGGCGCGCGGCCAGCACCGGACCCCAGGTGATGACCGCACCGGCGGTGACGATCGCGAGCGGGGTTCCGGGGCCGACGCGGGGCAGCCAGTACCCGAACAGCGGTGCGGCATCGGCGTACAGCGGAACACCCGCGCGGTTCAGCAGGAAACCGGCTGCGGCCGAGCCCACCACGACGACGACAGCGACGGCGAGCGCGACCAGATCGGCCCGCCACCGCCGGTCCGCGGTGGGGCTGGGGGTTGTCGGCACCAGCGCGAGGCTAGTCCGGGCGCAGACCTTCGCCAACGCGCCGGCGGCAGCCGTCAGCAACTCGTAAGAACTCTTCTCGCGTAAGGAATCCATAAGGTCGGTTGGAGTTCTCGGCACCGCCCGCAGTGCGTTTCACTGGCCTGTGTGAACGACGTCGATGTGGTGCTGCCCTGCCTCGACGAGGCCCGGGCACTGCCCGGTGTGCTCGCTGCGATACCGGCCGGGTTCCGCCCGATCGTGGTGGACAACGGTTCTTCGGACGGGTCGGCCGAGGTTGCCGAGGAGCACGGCGCGGTGGTGGTCCGGGAACCCCGGCGGGGTTACGGGGCGGCGGTGCACGCGGGCTTGACGGCGGCGACTGCTGAGTTCGTCTGCTTCCTGGACTGCGATGGCTCGTTGGACGCCGGGGAGCTGCCGACGATGGTCGCGCTGTTGCGCGCGGGACAGGCGGATCTGGTCGTCGGGCGGCGGGTTCCGGTGACCGCGGCCGCGTGGCCGTGGCATGCGAGGACGGGCAACGCGCTGATCGCGGGACTGCTGCGGCGGCGGGGGATTCCAGTGCACGACATCGCCCCGGTCCGCGCCGCGCGGCGGCTCGACCTGCTGCGCCTGGGAGTCGAGGACCGCGCCTTCGGCTACCCGCTCGAACTGCTGTGCAAGGCGGCGGAGGCGGACTGGCGGGTGCACGAGCTGGACGTGTCCTACCGGCCCCGCGCGGCCGGAACCAGGTCCAAGGTCTCCGGGTCGGTGCTCGGCACGGTCCGCGCCGTGCGCGACATGGCAGGTGTGCTCTGGTGAGCCCGACCGCGCTGCTGGTGATGGCGAAGGCACCCGTGCCCGGGTTGGTCAAGACCAGGCTGTGCCCGCCTGCCACGCACGCCGAGGCTGCGCGCATCGCCGCCGCGAGCCTGCGGGACACGATCGACGCGGTGCAGGGCACCGCACGGGCCCGACCGGTGCTCGCGTTGGCCGGGGAGCTCGATTCGGCCACCGGCGCAGTCGAGCTGCGCGACGCGCTGCGCGGGTGGACCGTTCTCGGGCAACGTGGCGACGGCTTCCCCGCGAGGTTGGCGGCCGCCCACGCCGACACCGCAGCGGCGCATCCGGGATTGCCGGTCGTGCAGATCGGGATGGACACCCCGCAGGTGACGCCGGATCTGCTGTCCGAGGCGTGTGCCGCGCTGGACGTCGCGGACGCCGCGCTCGGCATGGCCGAGGACGGTGGCTGGTGGGTGGTCGGGTTCCGCGACCCGGCCGCCGCGAGCCTGCTGGAGCTGGTGCCGACCTCCCGTCCGGACACGGGTGCGCGCACGCTCGCGGCGTTGCGCACTGCGGGTCTGCGGGTCGCTTCGCTGCCGCAGCTGACCGATGTGGACACCATGGGAGATGCGTTGCGGGTCGCCGGTTCCGTGCCGGATTCCCGCTTCGCTTCGAGCCTGCCCGCAGGGCTCCGCCGCTGACCGGTGCGGCTCCTGCTCATGCGTCGGATCGGCGGAGCTCGCTCGCGAGGTGGCGCGTTGTGCCCCACGCGGCCAGGCAGAGCACGAGCAGCGCGGGCCACAGCAGCACATGAGCGGTACCGGTGAGCCATCCGAGGCCATTCGGTGGCGGGTTTCGTTCTCATGGCAGATGGGGGTCTCCTTGCTGTTGCGTCGTGACCGGTCTTTTCGGTGTCGGCGGGTGCGATGATGATGAGTGGTGGGTGGCGACCTCCGGAGGAGGCCGGGATGAGCGATCCGGACGAGCGCGAAGTGATCGACGTGGGACGTCCGAACGCGGCGCGGATGTACGACTACTACTTGGGCGGGTCGGCCAACTTCGAGGTGGACCGGGCTGCGGCCGAGGCGGGCCGCGCCGCGATGCCGGACGCGGAGACCTATGCGCGCGCCAACCGGGCCTTCCTCGGGCGGGCGGTGCGATACCTGTGCTCGGTGGGCATCGACCAGTTCCTCGACCTCGGTTCCGGCATTCCGACCAAGGGCAACGTGCACGAGATCGCGCAAGGGGTGAACCCTCGGGCCCGCGTGGCTTACGTGGACATCGAGTCGGTGGCCGTGGCCCACTCGCGCCGCATGCTCGCGCAGGTCGACGGGGTGACCATCACCCGCGCCGACATCCGCCGCCCCGAGGTCGTGCTGTCCGCGCCGGGAGTTGCCGGACAGCTCGACTTCGACCGGCCGATAGCGGTGCTGGCCGTGGCGATCCTTCCGTTCGTGCCGGACGACGTGGAGGCCGCGGCCGTTCTCGCCGCGTACCGCCAGGCGTGCGCACCGGGCAGCTACCTGGCGATCTCGCACATCTCGCAGTTGGCGGCCAGCGCGGAGCAGGTGGCCGCGGCGGAGCAGGTCATGGCCCGCACGCCGACGCCGGTGAAGTGGCGGTCCGCCGATCGCATCGCCCCGTTGCTCGACGGCTACGAGATCGTCCCGCCCGGGCTGCTCCCCGTGCCGCTGTGGCGACCGGACGGTCCGGTCGAGCCCGAGCAGGTCGTCCGCGCGAACGCCTTCGGCGCCGTCGGTGTCCTGCGCTGACGTGCTGCCGGTTCGGCGGCTCTTCGGTGCCGTGGGCTGCTCTTGCGCGGCACGTGAGGGAGTCCTGAATCATGTTCGCCACCAATGCTGTTCGCGGTGAGTCCGAAGTGGACATCGGTCGGTCGGCCCGTTCCGGGTGTTGCGTGCTCGTCGTCATGCATCGATGATGGCACCGGGTCGAACGGGTTTTCGAGCGATTAATGGTCGCCCGATGGGATGATCATCGGTGGCCGGACGTTGCTCGCCCGGTGCCGCGGGCTCCGGAGGCTCCTCGGAATAGTGCTCTGACCTGCGGAGTTGTTAAATGCATGGGAGACCGCTCGACACGAGGTGGTACTGACCGGGCGCAGGAGCTGCTGGCCCGGGAGCGCGCGGACGCGCTCGCCAGGGTCGAGTCGTTGCAGCGGCACCTCGCCGCGATCGGTGACATCTCGACCTGGACCGGCACCGATGACGAGCACGACCCGGAAGGGGCGACGCTCGCCTACGAGCGCGCCCAGGTGCAGGGCCTGCTCTCCGATGCCCGGCACGAGCTGGATGCGCTCGACCGCGCCGTCGCGAAGCTGGAGAAGGGCACCTACGGAATCTGCGAGCGCTGCGGGAAGGACATCGCCCCGGAGCGGCTGGAGGCCTTGCCCGCCGCGACCACCTGCATCAGCTGCGCATCACTGCGGCACTGAGTCGGCGGTCCGGGCGAACGCCCTGCGGTAGTCGCGCGGTGTCACGCCGACGATGCGGCGGAAGTGGTGGCGCAGCAGGGAAGCGCTGCCGAACCCGCACTCGCGCGCGATCTGCTCGATGCCCAGCTCGGTGTCCTCCAGCAGTCGACGCGCGTGCAGGACGCGCTGCGTGGCCAGCCACTGGTTCGGCGTCGTGCCGGTTTCCGCGACGAACCGGCGGGCGAACGTGCGCGGGGACATCTGCGCCCGTGCGGCGAGGGCGGCGACGCTGTGCTCGACGTCCAGGGTTTCCTGCATCCAGGCCAGCACGGGTTCGAGGCTTTCGCCGGTGCATTCGGGTACGGGCAGATCGATGAACTGCCGCTGGCCGCCGTCGCGCTGCGGTGGCACCACCATGCGTCGGGCGATCCGCGTCGCAGCCGTCGAGCCGAGCTCGCGGCGGACCAGGTGCAGGCAGGCGTCGATGCCGGCCGCGGTCCCCGCGCTGGTCACGACGTCGCCGTCGTCGACGTAGAGCACGTC
Organism: Saccharopolyspora sp. NPDC002686; assembly: GCF_040295745.1. NCBI lineage: Bacteria > Bacillati > Actinomycetota > Actinomycetes > Pseudonocardiales > Pseudonocardiaceae > Saccharopolyspora > Saccharopolyspora sp. NPDC002686. The sequence continues at coordinate 2,602 of NZ_JBEOVY010000309.1, read as the reverse complement.
CGGGTCGAGCTCGGCGGTGGGGAAGCGGTGGCGGAAATCGGAGACGTAGAACCAGTGCGTCGTGCAGCGGCGACCGTCGAGGAGCCCGGCCGCGCCGAGCAGGAACGCGCCGGAGCACACCGAGAGCATGGTCGCCCCGCGCGCTGCGGCTGAGCGGAGCCCGTCGAGCACGTCCTGCGGGTAGTCGTCCCGGATCCGCGCGGCGGGCACCGCCACTACGTCGGCGCGGGACAGCTCGTCGAGCCCGTGCCCGGGGACCACCTGCATCCCCACCGAGGTGCGCACCGGCTCGCCCGGTCGTTGTCCGCAGATGCGGAAGTCGATCGGCGGCACCCCGTCGGCGGTCCGGTCCAGGCCGAAGACCTCGCACAACACGCCCAGCTCGAACGGGGCGACGTCGTCGAGGACGACCGCGGCCACGCTGCGCAACACGTCATCCACGGTAGCTGGCAGGATTTTGACGCACAATGGCATTGCTGCCGCTTTCGGCGGGATCCGGTGCATCCCACGCTGGTGCTGAGCGAACCCCGAGCGACCAGGGATGGCACACCATGAACATGCCGCTCGACCGGCCGTTCGCCGCCGGACTGGCCGGAATCCGCCGCTACTTCGCGGTCCAGAACTGGCTGTGGTCGCGCTACTTGACCACCTTGCAGCCGTGGGAAGCGGAAACCGAGATGCGCTGGGTCCGCAATCCGCTCAACCGGCGCTGGGAGCTGCGCGGCGGTGTGCTGCCGCCGTGCGAAGCCGAATCCACTTAGGACGCCTCCACCCGTGCACGTCCGGCAGGGCCGCGTACGTCGGGTGCGGTACCGCGAGTGTCGCTCGCTGACGGACGACTCGGCGCCTCGCCGGGCCGATGCTGGATCCGACGTTGGAACGGGTTCGGAGGTGTCGTGATGTTGACCGAGTTCATCGCCCAGTGGGGTCCAGGCATGCACGGAGGTCCGGGGTGGTTCATCGGACCGATCTTCTTCCTGCTGTTCCTCGGCCTGATCGCCACCGTCGTCGTCCTCGCGGTGCGCCGTCGGCCGTGCCGGAAGGCCGCGGGTGAGCGGGCGCGGGAGATCCTCTCCGAGCGCTACGCCCGCGGGGAGATCAGCTCCGAGGAGTACCGGGAACGGCTCGACGGCCTGAGCTGATCCTGGGCGGAGTGCGGACGCGGTCGGTTGCTGCTGGTCAAGGCGCTGGTGGCAACGGCCGCGTTCCGCGCGTTCCGAAATGGTGGAGAAGAAACAACCAGTTACTCGTAGGCGCCGGTGAATTTCCAACATATCCCCGTTTGGGGGAGCGCGTTCTCCGTCGTGGCGGGTTACCGTCTGGGCAGGTGCGCACTACCCCGGATTCGTCCGGGACAACACTGGGGGGAGAGGTCGAGGACGGCGGTGCATCGCCGTCCCTCGGCCGCTCGATCGACCACGGGAGTGGTCTGCGATGGATCTGATCACGAGGTGCAGCGAACTCCCGCACGAGAAGTTGTGCGAGGAGATCCGGATCGCCGGACTGGCCTACAAGCACGCCTTGGACGTCGGCTCGAAAGCCGACGTGGAGATGGCCGAATCGGTGCTGAACTGGTTCCTGGACGAACTCGCCGACCGGTTGCGGGGCAGCGCCGCGCCGATGGCCCGCGACAGCCGGGAGGACGAACCGGTCCCGCAATGACCGGTCGGGGCTCTGCGGCCCGATGCCGCACGCCCCGGACAGGTGCAGGTCAGTGCATGCGGGAGGCCATGCGGGACCCCGGTTCGGAGAGCCGGCCGCGGGCGGTCACCAGCGCGGTGCGGGCGTCTTCGCGGTCGCCGTGGGCGAGGTGCTCGGCTGCGGAGCGGACAGCGGTCGCCGCGTCGGCGGAGATCTCTATCTGCGGGTGCTCGTCGAGCATGCCGACTGCACGGGTCAGCTCCTGCTGCGCGCGGTCGGCCGGGTTGTTCGGAGCGGTCAGTAAGTCGATGAAGGCTGTGTCCACCGCATCGCGCAGGGCCGCCTCGGTCGAGCTGTGCTGGGCAGTCACGAGCCGTGAGTCTAGGCGCTGACCCCGACAATCCTGGCCGAAGATCACCCGCTCGAGTGGTCCTCGGGGAGTCGATCATCACGATGTGCTGCGAGATCGGATTCCGCGTGATCGAGCCGTCGGGCCGCTCGTGGTGGGTCGGATCATGTCCACTGAGGACGTCCGGGCGGCTTCCCGGCGCGTAACCTGGCGGATGATGTTGTTCGCCAGCGAACCCGGGAAGTAGGGGAGAGCGATGTTCTGGACCATCCTCGGATGGGTCGTCTTCGGCCTGATCGCGGGCTTCATCGCCAGGGCGGTCGTGCCGGGCAAGGACGACATCGGCCTGCTGGCCACCATCGTGCTCGGCGTCGTCGGTTCCGTCGTCGGCGGGTTCCTGTGGGGCCTGCTCACGGTCGGGTTCCGCGGCTTCCAGCCGGCGGGCTGGATCGGTTCGGTGATCGGCGCGGTGATCGTGCTGGTGATCTACAACAAGGTCACCGGCCGCAAGCGCCTCCGAAGGTAGGCCGCTCGAAGCGAAGAACCGCGGTTCCGGTCTCCACCGGAACCGCGGGTTTTGGGTCGGGGCTGGTCAGCGGGAGGCGGTGTTAG
>NZ_JBEOVY010000308.1:0-9606 GCF_040295745.1 Saccharopolyspora sp. NPDC002686 | reverse complement strand
GTCGCCTTCGCCGAGGTCCAGATGCTACGCGGGCGCTACCCCGCGCAGCCGAAGAACCCGTTCGTCCCCGGTTACGACCTGGTCGGCGAGGTCGTGGCGGTCGGCCCCGAGGTGACGGCGTGGCGGGTCGGGCAGCGCGTGGCGGCGCTGCCGGTGACCGGCGCGTGGGCCGAGTACGTCGAGCTCCGCGACCAGGACCTGGTCGCCGTGCCGGACGAGCTGGACGCCGCGGAGGCCGTCGCGGTGGTGCTCAACGGGGTCACCGCCCAGCAGCTGCTGCGGGCCGGGAACGTCCGGAGTGGACAGACGGTCCTGGTGCACGGCGTCGGTGGCGGTGTCGGGATCCTGCTCGCGCAGCTCGCGGTGAACGCCGGGCTGCGGGTGATCGGGACGGCGTCGGCCAGCAGGCACGCCGCGCTCGCCGACCTCGGCATCGAGCTGGTCGACCACCGCACCGCCGACGTCCGCAGCGAGGTCGCCGAACTCGCGCCCGGCGGGGTGGACGCGATCTTCGACCCGCTCGGCCCGACGAGCCTGGACGAGTCGTGGCGGATGCTCGCGCCCGGCGGCACCCTGGTCAGCTACGGCAGCTCCCGGACGCTGCACGACTCCGGGCCGTGGTGGAAGCCCTACCTGAAGGTCGTCGGCAAGCTCGCCAAGTGGCGCCTGCTGCGGCTGATCGGCAGCACCGGCGACCGGCGGGCCCGGCTGTACTACATCAAGTCCGACGCCCGGTTCCGCGCCGACCTGGCCGAACTGTTCGGGATGGTCGCGAGTGGACGGTTGCGCCCGCTGATCGCCGCGCGGTTCCCGCTGGAATCCGCGGCCCAGGCCCTGGACCTGCACATCTCCGGCCGGGAGACCGGGCGCATCGTGCTCGTCCCCGGGCTTTCCGCCGAATAGAGCACAACTCCCTCGCGCGAAACGGCTACGCCCCGTACCCTCCCTCGTCGCGCCACGCGATGGGCAGCCCGGGGCAGGCTCTAAGGTGGTCGCGATGAGGGGTGCTTGGCAAGGAGGCGGTGAGGAAGTGTTGTACGACCAGGAGGCGGGGGCACCGGGCGATCTGTCCGCGGTTTTCGGCACCGGGGTGTCCGTTTCGCTGCCACCTGGCGAGATCCTCACCGAGCAATCGGCCTTGTCCGGCAACCCCACGCCGCTGTGCTGGATCAGCGATGAGCCGCCGGCGCCGCAGCTGGTCGCCACGTTGCGCGCAGAGCACCCGCAGAGCGGGTTGTGGCCGTTGCTGCTGTGCGACAGCGACGAGGTCTACGGCGAGCGCTGCACCGTCGGCGTCGTGCCGCCGGAACCGCTGGAGCACATCGACCGGTGGCGGGTCGTCGACGTGATGGCCCGGATCTGGGACGGCCTGGTGCAGGCCGACGACGAGCTCGGCCCCGCCTACGACCTGGAAGTCCTGGCGCCGTTCGACTACCACTGCCCCGGCCCCGCGCGCGCCGGGAACCTGCTGGCGGACCCGGACATCCTGGCCACCCAGCAGCTGCCGAAGTTCATCGACGACGACATCCGCCTAGCGCTGATCCCGGTGCGCCGGGGCGCGGACGTGCTGACCGCCCTGGGCTGGTCCGGCGCGTCCAACCACGTCTCGCGCACCGCGGGTCTGTCCGCGATGGCGCGCAGCTGGGAAGAGCGCTTCGGCGCCCGGATCCTGCGCCTGGGACCGGACCGCCTCGACCTCAGCGTCGCCGCACCACCCCAGGACGACGACCACGCCGCGGCGGTCGCGGCGGAGCACTGGACGTTCTGCCCGGACCGGATCCTCCAGGAGACCGGCACCATCGCGGCCTACGCCCAGGAGATCCGCGGCCGCCGCACCTGGTCCTTCTGGTGGGAGTGACGGGTCAGACCTCCGGCGGCAGGTGGACGGTCATGATCAGCCGGCAGGTCCCGGTTCCCGCACCGCGGTAGGAGTGCGGGACGTCGCCGTCGAACGTGGCGGTCTGCCCGGCGTCGACGGCGTGCTCCACGCCGTCGACGACCAGGGTCATCCGACCTTCGACGACGCTGACGGTTTCCACGACCCCGGCCTGGTGGGGGCTGCTGGGGTACTCCTCGTCCGGTTCCAGCTGCCAGCGCCAGATCTCGACCGGCGCCGCCCCGGACGTCGTCAGCACGAGCCGGGCCTCGCCGCCCCGCTCCCCCGTCCACAATGGATTCGCGGTGTCGGCGGCCACGACGCGGACCCGCCCCTCGGGCGATCCCTGCACCAGGGCGGACACCGAGATGCCGAGCGTGTCCGCCAGCCGGACCAGGGTGGCCAGGTTCGGATTCCCCTGGGCCTTCTCCAGCCCCACCAGAGCACCCTTGCTGACCTGGGCCCGCCGGCTGAGCTCGTCCAGGGAGAGGCCGGCGCGCATCCGGGCGGCCCGGACGTTGTGCGCCACTGCCCGCAGCGCCGCGGCCGTCTCGGCCATCTGATCACCATCCTCGCAACCAGGTCATTCTAATGCACCGTTCGGTCGGCACATTGACATCAGTCGGTCGGTCCGATGTACAGTTCGGTCGTTCGAATGCTCTGGTCGCTCAGGCCGACCGGCCGTACGCGATGCACCTCGCAAGCAAGGAACGGAAAACCCGCCCATGCCCGTCTTCCGCCTCGACCCCGCCGTCGCGGACGGCTTCCCCGACGCCCGGATCGCCTTGGTGACCGCCGATGGCCTGCGCGGCCACGAGTCCTGGCCCGCCACCGCCACCGCCTTGGCCGCGCTGGAGGACCAGCTCGCCGACGGCACCTGGTCCCCCGCCGACGAGACCGACCCCCGGATCGAGTCCTGGCACACCGCCTACCGGTCCTTCGGCACCAATCCCCGCCGCATCCGGCCCAGCGTCGACGCGCTCGGCCGCCGCCTCGCCAAGAAGGGGACGTTGCCGCGCATCAACCCGGCCGTCGACTCCTACAACGCCGTCTCGGTCCGCCACGGACTCCCGGCAGGCGCCTTCGACCTGGACCACGTCACCGGTGATGCCGTCATCCGCCACGCGGACGGAACCGAGTCGTTCACGCCGCTCGGCGAACCCGACACCGTCGAGCACCCCAAGCCCGGCGAGATCATCTACGCGGACACCACCGGAGTGCTGACCCGCCACTGGAACCACCGCGACGCCCACCGCACCCGCGTCACCGAGGACTCCAAGCACGTCGTCTTCGTCCTGGAGACCCTCGATGCGCCCCGGGACGGCCACCTCCTGGACGCCGCGGCGGAGGAGTTGCGGAGCTTGCTCGCTCCGCACGCCGAACTGACCGCCGTGCACCACATCAGCCCGGCACAACCGCAGCTCACCGTTTGAGTGCTTGCCTGAAGCACTCGCTTTGCGTGGCGGCGCCGGTGGCGGAACCTCAGCGCCCGCCTGGACTGCGGGTGCCAACCCTTCTGTATGCCAGCGAGCGCCTGGTCAGCGGACCACTCGGCGGAGCCAGATGGCCAGGAGTTCGACGAGCATCACCACTGCGAACGTCAGGACGAGAACCGTTGTGACCACGCCGAATTCGAGCACTCGCGAGGCGTTGAGCAGGTAGTAGCCGATGCCGCCCGCGCCGACCAGGCCCAGCAGCGTCGCCGAGCGCAGGTTGGTGTCCAGCTGGTAGAGGACGTGGCCGACGAAGGCCGGGGCCGCCTGCGGGACGGTCGCGGCGAAGAACACCTGGAGCCGGGTCGCGCCGGCCGCGCGCAGCGCCTGCTCCTTGCCGCGGTCCACCTCCTCCAGGGAGTCGGCCACGAGCTTGCCGAGCAGACCGACGGATCCGACGCCGAGCGCGAGAGCTCCCGCCACCCCGCCGAGGCCCGTGATCACCACGAACACGATGGCCAGCACCAGTTCCGGGACTCCGCGGCCGGCCAGGACCACGCCCCGGAAGAACTTCGCGACCGCCGGGTTCGGGGCCACGTTGTTCGCCGCCAGCGCGCCCACCGGCAGCGCGAGCACCGCGCCGATCAGGGTTGCCGCCAGCGCGATCTGGATGGTGACCAGGAGTTCGGCCAGCAGCTCGGCGAGGACGCCGCCGGTTTCCGGCGGCCAGAACAGCGCCAGCGTCGGGCCGAAGTCGGTGATGGCGCGCTGGAACTGGTCGAACGAGATGTCCGCGCCCCAGATCGAGGCGGCCACGACCAGCGCGGTCAGCAGCCAGTACCCGCTGCGCCGCACCCGCGCGGGAGTCCACGGTGGACTGATGGGTCGTGAGGGCGAAAGCCGGTTGGAACCGGTTTTGCCGCTCACGACCCCTTCTTCGCGCGGAGCAGGCACCTGCACCCGCCGCCGGAGCGGGCTCCGGCGTTCCTCCCGCACGCCGAGCAGGCCGCGGCGGATCGCGCCGGACACCACCTCGACCAGCACGCACAGCAGGAACACCACCGACGCCAACGCCATGCCGCGCTGGTAGTCGAGGGTGCGCAGGGCATCGGAGATCGCCTGGCCGAGACCGCCGACGCCGACGAAGCCGAGCACCACCGATACCCGCAGGTTGATGTCCAGCCGGTGCAGCGAAGTCGCCACGAACGACGGCATCACCTGCGGCAGGACCCCGCCGACCAGCTGCTGCAACCGGGTTCCGCCCGCCGCGCGGATCGCGGTGCGCGGGCCCTCGTCGATCTGCTCGATGGCGTCGGCGTAGAGCTTTCCGATCATGCCGATGGAGTGCAGGCCCATCGCCAGCACACCGGTCAGGCCGCCGAAGCCGAACATCCGGAAGAACACGATGGCCAGCACGACGTCCGGGATCGCCCGCGCCACCACGATGATCACGCGAGCACCGAGCCTGCTGGTGCCGCCCAGCGAGGTGTTGCGCGCGGCGAGCACCGCCACCGGCGCGCTGATCAGCGAAGCGAGCAGGGTCGCGCAGACCACGATCGCCAGCGTCTGGCCGCACAGCGCCAGCAGTTCGCCGAGCGGCGGGAAGTCCAGCGGCACGGTGCGGGCGGCGAAGTCGACCGCGTTGGCCGCGCCGTCGACGAAGGTCGCGACGTTGAGCCGCAGTGAGACGAACGCCCAGATCGCCGCGCCCAGCAGGGCGAGCACGACGACGGCAGCGGCGGATCCCGCCGGCGTGGGGCGGGCGAGCGTGCGCCGCGGCTGCTCTGCCGTGATGGTCAAGGTGTCACCCCACCGCTGCGAGGTCGGCCGAACCGACCTTGGCGTAGATCGACATCGCCGCGTCCCGGTCCAGGCCCTCCACCGGGGTGTCCAGCACGACCCGGCCGGAGCGCAGCCCGATGATCCGGTGGCCCCAGCTCAGCGCCAGGTCCACCTGGTGCAGGCTGCACAGCACGGTCAGCCCGTCCTCCCGGCCGATCTCAGCGATCAGGTTCATCACCTGCGCCGCCGAGTCGGGGTCGAGCGAGGCGACCGGCTCGTCGGCGAGCAGGACCTCCGGCTTCTGCAGCAGCGCCCGCGCCACCGCGACGCGCTGCTGCTGCCCACCTGAGAGCGTGTCCGCCCGCTGCATGGCCTGGTCGACCAGCCCGACCCGCTCCAGCTGCTCCATCGCGGCGAACCGCACGCGCTTGGGGTAGCTGAACAGCCCGAGCCGCGGGCCGCGCAGGCTGCCGAGCGCGCCGGTGCACACGTTCTCCAGCACGGTCAGCGAACCGACCAGGTGGAACTGCTGGAACACGAACCCGACCCGGCGGCGCAGCGCGCGCAGACCGGATCCGCGCAGCGCACCGACGTCATCGCCGAGCACCCGCACGGTGCCGGAGGTGGCGCGCTGCAACCCGTCCACGTGCCGCAGCAGCGTCGACTTGCCCGATCCGGACAGGCCGAGCAGCACGGCCACCTCACCGCGCTCCACGTCGAGGGAGATCTCGTCGAGCGCCCGCACGTCGCCGAAGGACTTGGCGACCCGGTCGAAGCTGATCACTGGCATTGCTTGTCCCTGGTGGTCGCGCAGACTTCGCGGATGCCGTCGTAGAAGGAGTCCTCGACCGGCTTGAACCCGTACCCGTCGACGTCGCCGATCTTGCACTCCCCGCTGCAGAAGCCGTTCTCGCGCAGGTAGTCGCTGTTGGCCTTGTCCCGCAGCGCGGCGGTGAGCTTGTCCTTGACCGCGGGGTCGAGGCTGTCGGAGAGGGCGACCGGGTCGCCGGGGATCGTCGCCGACTTCCACACCGTGCTGAGCTGCCTGGGCTTGAGCTGGCCCTTCTCGATCAGCTGGCGGTCGACCATGCTGTCGTAGGCGAAACCGGCGTCGCAGTCGCCCTTGGCCACCGCGATCGCCGAAGCGTCGTGCCCACCGGCGAAGATCGCCTGCACGTCGGTGTCCGGGTTGATGCCCTCCTTCAGCAGCCCCGCCTTCGGGTACAGGTAGCCCGAGGTCGAGGTCGGGTCGACGAAGCAGACCTTCTTGCCGCGGAAGTCGGCCAGCGAGCGGATCCCGGTGTCCGGGCGGGTGATGGCGTAGGAGGTGTAGCCGGGCTCGCCGCCCTGCTCCTCGACCTGGCCGGCGACGGCGGTGGCCGCCACGCCCTTCTGCTTGGCCAGCACGTAGGAGAACGGCCCGTACTTCGCGATGTCGATCTTGCCGGCGCGCTGGCCCTCGATGATCGCGGCGTAGTCGGTGGCCTTCTGGAAGGTGATCTTCTTGCCGGTCTCCTTCGCGAGCATGTCCAGCACCGGCTGGAAGTCCTGCTGCAGGCTGGCGGATTCCTCCGACGGGACGGCGGCGAACACCAGCTCGTCGCGGTCACCGCCGCTCTGCTGCGCGGCGCTGGGACCGCATCCCGCGAGCAAGCTCAAGGCGGCCAGACCGACGAGGGCTCTGCTGATCCGTTTCACGACTGATCATCCTTTGTGGACAGGAGGGCGGGGAGGTCTCGGACGGATTCGATGACGTGGGTGGCACCGGCGCCGGTGAGCGCGTCGCGCTCGTGCGCGCCGGTGAGGACGCCGGCCACGACGGACGCCCCGGCGCGGAGCCCGGACTGGACGTCGTAGACGGTGTCGCCGGCGGTGGCGACCTCGCGCACGTCGTCGATGCCCAGTCGCAGCAAGGCGGTGAGCACCATGTCCGGGTGGGGGCGGCCCCGGCCCGCCTGGGCCGGGGTGAGGGTGAGGTCGGCCAGGTCCTCCCAGCCCAGCGCGGCCAGGATCTGGCGCTGGGTGGTCTCGGAGAACCCGGTGGTCAGCGCGACCTTCACGCCGCTGTCGCGGAGCTGCCGGATCGCGTCCTCGGCGCCGTCGACCGGTCGGCACTCGCCGTCGGCGACGCGTGCGGCGTAGGCGCGTTCGAAAGCCTTGTTCGCTTGCTGCGCAAGGGATTCGTCGCCGTCGAAGAGGTACCGGAAGACGGTGATCTTCGATTCGCCCATGGTGCGGCGGACGTGGTCGAGCATGGCCGGGTCCTCTGCGACGCCGATGTCGGCGATGGCCTGGGTGAACGCCCGCTCCACCAGGCCGTCGTCGGCGACCGTGGTTCCGGCCATGTCCAGCACTGCCAGCTTGATCATGCTTCGACCTCCTGCCAGGTGTCGGCGGCGATGGCGGGCGAACAGGTCATGCCGCGGCCGCCGGGTCCGGTCACCAGCCAGACACCGGGCAGCACCTGCTCGCGGTGCACGGGCAGCGACTTGTCCGCGGTCTGCGCGTAAACCCCGGCCCAGCGGCGCAGGATGCGCGGCAGCGGACGGCCGAGCAGCTCCTCGGCGCGCTGCCGCAGGTGCTCGTAGGGGTCTTCGTGCACGTCGAAGGGGAAGGGGTCTTCGTACTCGTGGGTGTCGCCGATGGTCAGCCCGCCGTGCAGCCGCTGGACCAGCAGCAGCTGCATGCCGTTGTCCGCCGCGACCGCCGGCTGCGGTTCGGCGGCGTTGAGGGCGTCCAGCTTCTCGCCCTGGTAGCCGGGGTAGTAGCGCATGCTGTCGCCGTCGGCCAGCGACGTGGTCAGCTGCTCGTCGAGCGGCTCGGTCTGCATCATCTGCAGGCGCACCCGGCGCACCGGCAGCTCCGGGCGGAGCTCCTTGACCAGACCGCTCAGCGCGGCACCGGTGCAGAGCACCACCAGGTCGCCTTCGTGGCGCTGGCCGGTGTCGTCGCGCACCCAGCCCTCGCCGACGTCGCGGACCTCGCGGCCGGGCAACCAGGTGTAGCGGCCGGTCTTCGCCATGTGCGCACGCAGCGCGGGCTGCGCCGTCCGCGACTCGACGGCACCGTCCTGCTCGCACCAGAGCGCGCCGAGCATTTCGCCGCGCAGCGCGGGATTCAGCGCCCGGGCCTCAGCGGCGTCGAGGAGCTTCGTGCCGCGCTCGGCGGCGTCCGGGCGGGCGACGAACTCCTCCGCAACCGCCATCTCGCCGGGCGTGCGGAGCACGGTCAGCGAACCGTTGCCCCGGAAACCGAGGTCCGGCACGTCCGCGGCGATCCGCTCCCAGTCCCGCCTGGCGCGCATCGCCACCTCGAGGTCGTGGCCGGGCTCCCGGCCGCTGACCCAGATCAGCCCGAAGTTCCGGACCGAAGCACCGCGCGCCTCGGCTTCCCGTTCCAGGTGGACAACTTCGTGGCCCCGCTCGAGGGCCCGCAACGCGTGCATGCTGCCCAGCACGCCGCCGCCAACAATCAGAACTCGCACGCCGCACACGCTCGCCGCCGCCCGCGAACCGCCAGTGGAGCCCGACCGAACCCCAGGTGAACAACCACCGAAGGACTAGATCAGTTATCGTTCTGTTATTTTTTGCTCCGCGTCGCCCGGCGGTGATCAGTCGCGGAGGTGCGTGATGAAGCTGAAGCGGTCGCCGCGGAAGAGGGAGCGGACGCGCTCGATCGGTTCGCCTTCCGGCGTCCACGACCGGCGGTGCAGCAAGATCATCGGGGTCGCCGGGTTGGTGCCGATCAACAGCGCTTCGCGCGGCGTCGCCAGCACCGTCTCGATGCGCTCCTCGGCTTCGCCGAAGGTCACGCCGAGCTTCTCCTGCAGGAACGCGTACAGCGAGCCCGTCGGGTCGAACTCCCCCAGGAGTTCCGGAAACCGGCGCTTGGGCAGGTAGCTGGACTCCAGTCCGACGCGCTCGCCGTCGGCGAGCAGCACGCGCTCCAGGTGCACGACCTCGTCACCGGGCTCCACCCCGAGGTCCGCCGCCAGTTGTGCGTCGGCGGGCCGGGATTCGATGTCGATGACCGACCGGCCGGGCTCCAAACCCTGCTTGCGAACGCTCTCGGTGTAGCTGGCCAGCGCCAGCGGCTGCACGAGCTTCGGCGGCGCGACGACCGTCCGGCTCCCCTGCCGCCGCATCAGCCGGCCCTCCAGCATCAGCTCGGTGACCGCCTGCCGCAGCGTCACCCGCGACACCTCGAACCGCTCGGCGAGCTCCCGCTCGCTCGGCAGCGCGGAGCCCTCGCCGAGCTCCTCGAGCAGGTCGAGGAGCTCGATCTTCACCGCGTAGTACCGCGGAATCCGGCCGTGCTCGGGAATCCCGGCGCGAACCGGCTGATCCGCCCGGTGTTCGATGCGCACGAACCAACCCTACTGCGCCGAAGCCCCCGACATCCCCACCGCGAAACCCCGCCCACTCCCCTCAGCCCCCGCCGGGGGACGCAAATTCAATGGAAATCGGAGGTCCAATTTCCATTGAATTTGCGGAAGTTCTCCACAGCCAAGACGAC
>NZ_JBEOVY010000307.1:0-9613 GCF_040295745.1 Saccharopolyspora sp. NPDC002686 | reverse complement strand
GGAGGCCCGGCTGGCCGCGGAGCAGTACGCGGAGAAGACGGGTGCGCGGCTGATGCAGCTGACGACCGCGGTCCGGGCCGCGGAGCGGATGCCGGCGCAGCGGCGGAGGTCCGCGCACCGCGCGGTGGACGCGGAGCTCGGCCAGATCGAGGACGACCTGCTCACCCACTTCGGAGTCCCCAAGCGGCGCTGAACGCACGAAGAGGGGCACCCGCGCGAGCAGGTGCCCCTCTTCGCACCTCCCAGGGCTGGGAGGGACGCAAATTCAATGGAAATCAGTCGTCCGATTTCCATTGAAATCGCACGACTCCCCCCGCACCCGGGCGTGTCGGGAGGGACTCCGGGGTCCGCAGTTTCCACTGGAACTGCGGACCCACCGGTCAGCGGCCGGGGATCTTGACGAAGCCCTTCTCGGCCATCCAGTCGCGGGCGACGTCGGCCGGGTCGCGCCCGTCCACGTCGACCTGGGCGTTCATCTTGACCAGTTCGTCGTTGGTCAGCGCCTTCGACACCGGCTCGAACACCGAGGTGATCTGCGGGTACCGCTTGAGCAGCTCATCGCGGGTCGTGATGCCGATGTTGTAGCGCGGGAAGAACAGCTTGTCGTCGGTCAGCACCTTCAGGTCCAGCGCCTTGATCCGGCCGTCGGTGGTGAACACCTCGCCGAAGGTGCAGGTCCCGTTCGCCGTCGCCTGGTAGATGCTGCCCTCGGTGAGGATCTTCATCTTCGACTTGTCCGCGGTGAAGCCGTACTCCTGCTCCACCCCGGGCATGCCGTCGTTGCGGTTGGCGAACTCGGTGTCCACGCAGAACGTGGCGTCCTCCGGGTGCTCGGCGACGATCCGCGGGATGTCCGACAGCTTCTCCACGCCGAGGCGCTTGGCCGCGTCCTGGTTGACCGCGAACGCGTAGGTGTTGTCCACCTGGTAGTCGATCGCGGTCCAGGCGATGCCGTTGCGCTCCAGGTCCTGCTTCTTGACCGCCTCGAACTGGGCGCGCGCGTCCGGGATCGGGTCGTTGTTGCCGTTGTAGCTGATCCAGGACGTCCCGGTGTAGTCGTACAGGGTGTCGATCTGGCCGCTCTGCAGCGCACGACGAGCCGTGGACGACCCGACGATGCTGCTCAGGTCCCGCACGTTGGCCCCGGCCGCGGACAGCGCGAACTGACCGATGTAGCCCAGGACGAGCTGCTCGGTGAAGTTCTTCGAGCCCACCGTGATGGTGACGCCCTCCAGCTCCGGGACCGGCTTGATCGAGCCCGGTTCCACCGCCAGCGGCACCGCGCTGCCGGAGCTCAGGCCGCAGCCGGACAGCAGCACGCCGGCCATCGCCAGCGAGGCCAGTTTCAACGCGCCGCGGCGCGACGTCTTCAGCTTCATCGCAACCCCTTCGGCGACAGGTAGGTCTCGGCGAGCGCGCCCAGCCAGTCGACCAGCAGCGCCAGCGCCATGGCCAGCACCGAGCCGACGATCATGACCGTCCAGTCGTTGAGCTTGTAACCGGTGTCGATCATCTCGCCGAGCCCGCCGGCACCGACGAACAGCGCCAGGGTCGCGGTACCCACGGCCAGCACCAGCGCGGTCCGCAGACCGGCCAGGATGTAGGGCACCGCCAGCGGCAGCTCGATGCGCAGCAGCACCCCGGTACCGGACATGCCGATGCCGCGACCTGCGTCGATCAACGACGGGTCCACCTGCTGCAGGCCGACGATGGTGTTGCGCAGCACCGGCAGCAGCGCGTAGAAGGCGATCGGCAGCACCGCGATCCAGAACCCGGTCGAACCACCGGTGAACAGGAAGAACAGCACCAGCAGACCGACCGCGGGCGCGGCCTGGCCGATGTTGGCGAGGCCGATCACCAGCGGCGCCGCCTTGCGCGCCCACGGGCGGCTGAGCAGCACGCCCAGCGGCACGGCCACCGCGATCACGATCAGCGCCACCGCGAAGCTCATCAGGAAGTGCGCCCAGGTCAGGCCGAGGATGTACGGCGCGTTGATGCTGCGCGCGGTCACCTCGTCGTTGTCCTGGCTGAACGCCCAGCCCAGCACCGCGGCGACCAGCACCACCACCGCGATCGGCTGCGCCAGCAGGCGCAACCGCTCCGCGGTGCGGGATCCGGAGTCCGAAGCGAACTGGCTGCTCATCACTCGTCCCCGGCCGGGTCGTCGGCGTGCTCGTCGCGCAGCGCCTTGATGGTGTTCATCACCGTGTCGATGTCGACCACGCCGACGTACTCGCCGCGCGAGCCGACGACGACCGCGACGCCGTCGTCGTCGGTGAGGATCGCTTCCAGCGCGTCCTGCAGCGTGGAGGCCAGCGACACGCTGTCCTCGACCGGCCGGCCCGCGCGCTCCAGCGACGACACCGCACCGGCTTCGCGGGCCGACGCCCAGCGCAGCGGGCGGTTGCGCTTGTCCAGCACCAGGCCGATCGCGCCGCGACGGGTGCCCAGCTTCTCCTTGAGCACCGACGGCGAGTCGTCGACCTTCGCGGTCGGCACCTCGCCGACCTCGATCTCGCGGACCCGTCGCAGGGTCAGCTGCTTGAGCGCGGCACCGGCGCCGACGAACCCGGCGACCGTGTCGTCGGCCGGGTTGGCCAGGATCGCGTCGGGCGTGTCGTACTGCAGGATCTTGGAGCGCTCGCCGAGCACCGCGATCCGGTCGCCGAGCTTGACGGCCTCGTCGAAGTCGTGCGTGACGAACACGATCGTCTTGCCCAGGTCTGCCTGCAGGCGCATCAACTCGTCCTGCAGCACACCTCGGGTGATCGGGTCCACCGCTCCGAAGGGCTCGTCCATCAGCAGCACCGGCGGGTTGGCCGCCAGCGCCCGCGCCACGCCGACGCGCTGCTGCTGACCGCCGGAGAGCTGCCGCGGGTAGCGGTTGCGGTACTCCGCCGGGTCCAGGTTGACCAGGTCGAGCATCTCGTCGACGCGCTCGCCGATCCGCTTCTTGTCCCAGCCGACCAGGCCGGGCACCATGCCGACGTTCTCGCCGACGGTCATGTGCGGGAACAGGCCGGCCTGCTGGATCGAGTAGCCGATCTCGCGGCGCAGCTTGTCCGGGTCGAGCCCGAGCACGTCCTGCCCACCGATGGTGATCTTGCCGGAGGTCGGCTCGATCAGGCGGTTGATCATCCGCATGGTGGTGGTCTTGCCGCTGCCGGACGGGCCGACCAGCACCACCGTCTCACCGGCGGGGATGGTCATGGTCACCGAGTCGACGGCGGACTGCTTCTGGCCGGGGTAGCGCTTGGAGACCTCTTCCAAGCAGATCTCCACGCCGTGCCCGTTGGTCGGGGTCATGTTGTCGTCAGCCACGAATACCTCTCGAAGTCGTCAACCGCCCGATCAGCACGAAGACGGCGTCCAGCAGCAGCGCCAGGATGACCACGCCGACGGTGCCGGCGATGGCCATGTTCAGCGCGTTCGCGCCGCCCAGCTGGCCGAGGCCGCTGAAGATCAGGTTGCCCAGGCCGGGGCCCTTCGCGTAGGCGGCGATGGCCGCGATGCCCATCAGCATCTGGGTGCTCACCCGCATGCCCGCCAAGATCGGGGGCCAGGCCAACCGCAGTTCGACGCGGGTCAGCACGCCGAACCGGCTCATGCCGATCCCGCGGGCCGCGTCCAAGATCGGCTGATCGACTGTAGACAGCCCGACGATCGTGTTGCGCACGATCGGCAGCAGCGCGTACAGCACCAGCGTCAGCACCGACGGCGCCACGCCCAGCCCCAGCACGGGGATGAGCAGGCCGAACAGCGCGAACGACGGGATGGTCAGGACAGCACTGGAAAGTGCGGTGGCGATCGCCGCCCCAGCAGGGCTGCGGTAGACCGCAACCCCGACCAGGACGCCGACGATCGTCGCCAGCAGGATGCACTGGATCACCATGCTGGCGTGCTGGAACGCGTTGACCAGCAACGATTGCCACCTGGATGCGACGTAGTCCAGGAAGTTCACCGATTACTCTTTTCCGCTTACCGAGGCCCCCGCAGGGTCCTCGTCGGTCCCCACCGGGGTGGTGACCAGCTGGAATTCATCGTCGTGCCCATCGGCGCCGGCGATCACGGCCGGGCCCTCGGCACCCTCGACCAGGGCGGTGCACGTCAGCAGCACCACGACGAACTTTTCCGGCTCGGCGCAGCAGCGCTGCGACACCGGGCCGAGCTCCACCGGACGCCGGATCAGCGCTGGTGGAGGGCTAGTTGTGGATGTGGGTGCGCCTGGCAACCAGGCGCACCCACATCAGGCGATGGGACTACTTGTCCCCAGCCGGGGCCTGCTCGGTCTCTTCTTCGTCGACCGGCGTCGTGACCAGCTGGAACTCGCCGTCGTGCTCCTCGGAGCCGACGATCACGGCCTGCTCCAGCACCTCGGCGCCCTTGGCCTCGCGCAGGGTGATCTCGTCACTGCGCAGGTCCTTCATCAGCGCCACGCACATCAGCACCATGACCACGGCGAACGGCAGCGCGCCGAGGAAGGTCAGGTTCTGGATGCCGTCCAGCGCCTTCTCCGCGTCACCACCGGACGTGCCGATGACCAGCATGATCGCGGCCACCGCACCGGTCGCGGCACCCCAGAAGATGACCACCCAGCGGCTCGGCTCGATGGAGCCGCGCTGCGACAGGGTGCCCATGACGACCGAGGCCGCGTCCGCGCCGGAGACGAAGAAGATCGCCACCAGGATCATGACCAGCACCGACGTGATCAGCGTCAGCGGCAGGTTCTCCAGGACCGAGAAGGTCTGGGCCTCCGCCGTGCCGTCGCCGTAGACGTTGGCACCGCCCTTCTGCAGGCCGATCGAGGCACCGCCGAAGATCGCGAACCAGACGAGGCTCACCACGCTGGGGACCAGCAGCACGCCACCGACGAACTGGCGGATCGTGCGGCCGCGGCTGATGCGCGCGATGAACATGCCGACGAACGGCGTCCAGGAGATCCACCACGCCCAGTAGAAGATCGTCCAGCTGGCCAGCCAGGACTGCATGTCCGGGCCACCGGTCGCACCGGCCCGCGAGGCCATCTCACCGAACTCGCTCATGTAGGAGCCGAGCATGGTGGGCAGCAGGTCCAGGATGAAGACCGTCGGACCGACCACGAAGATGAACAGCGCCAGCACGCCGGCCAGCACCATGTTGATGTTGGACAGCCACTGGATGCCCTTGGCCACGCCCGACACCGCCGAGGCGATGAAGCAGATCGTCAGCACGACGATGATCAGCACCAGGATGATCGACGAGGTCTCGCCGATCCAGCCCGCGGCCTTCATGCCGGCGCTGATCTGCAGGGTGCCGATGCCCAGCGAGGCCGCCGAGCCGAACAGCGTCGCGAACAGCGCGAGGATGTCGATCAGCTTGCCGATCGGGCCCTCTGCGTTGCGCTTGCCGATCAGCGGGCGGAACACACCGCTGATCAGCTGGCTGCGACCGCGGCGGAAGCTGCTGTAGGCGATGGCCAGACCCGCGACCGCGTAGATCGCCCACGGGTGCAGGGTCCAGTGGAACAGCGAGGTCGCCATCGACGTGGTGATCGCCTCTTCGCTCCCACCCGGGACGGTGCCCGGCGGCGGGGAGACGAAGTGGGTCAGCGGCTCGCTGACGCCGAAGAACATCAGGCCGATGCCCATACCGGCGCTGAACATCATGGCGATCCAGGAGATCGTGCGGAACTCCGGTTTTTCGCCGTCCTGGCCGAGTGGAATCCGGCCGTACTTGCTGAACGCCAAGAACAGCGCGAAAACGACGAAGCCCGTCGCGGCCAGGACGAATCCCCAGCCGGTGTTGACGAGCAACCAGTCGAGTGCTGCGCTGGACGCGACACTCAGCGAATCGGTCCCAAGACCGCCCCAGATGACGATCGCGAACATGATCGCGGCGGTGACGCCGAATACGACCCAGTCCGTTCGCGGCTTTCCGAGGAACTCAGTGTTGTCGGACAGTTCGGTTGTATGGTTTCCCCCGGGGGAGCCACCACTTCGTTCTGCTTCGGTCGACACAGGTTCCGGCGCCGACTTTCGGCGACGCCCCCTCCTCTCAGTCGTCAGTCACGACGTTCCGATCAATGACCGACAATGCGGTCAACTGCGTTCGTAACGCCTGCAACCCGATAAACCGTGACCCAAACGGGTGAACAAGGCAAGCGTGGCCGCGGTCAGCGTGGCCGAACCGACACCTAGACTCGGGTGCTGTGGCAGCCGGTCTCGCACCTACGCAGGGCGCACTACGCGTCCTGCGCGGTGCTGCGCTGGCCACCACATCGGCATCACTGTCCGTAGCCACCCACGTGGCCGCCGGCGGGTCATTACCCGATCTGGGTTCGACTCTCGTGATCACCGTCCTCCTGGCCGGCGCCGGTGTGGCACTCGCTGATCGCAAGCGCGGGTCGTGGGGCATTCTAGGGGCACTTGGCGTCAGCCAGCTGTCACTTCACGTATTTCTCCAGCTCGTGGCGTCCCACCAGGACGCGCCGGGGGCGCTCGGCGTGCCGCTCTCCCCGATGGCGATGACCCTGGGTCACATCGGCGTCGTGCTGCTCACCGGACTGCTGATGGCCCGGGCGGAACGAGCACTCTTCGTAGTCGCCCGTCTGCTCCGATCGGTTCTGCCGCGGCGCCCGCGAGCGCTACGGATCGTGACCGAGCCGCCCACGGTGTGCATTCCCGCGGTCACGGTGCGTCCACTGGCGCACCTGGTCCACCAGCGGATCCACGCCCTCCGCGGGCCCCCGGAATCTCCTGTTCGAGATCAGTCGGCATTCGCCGCCTGATCGTTGTCGTTCTGTCATTTTTCGCCGGCCGAGACGACGGCCGAATAACAGGAGATTCCAAGTAAACATGTCGACAAAACGATTCGCGGCGCGTTCCGCGGCACTGACCGCTGCCTGCGCTATGACCGCTCTGCTGGGCGCCGCACCCGCATTCGCCCACGTCAGCGCGCAACCATCGGAAGCCGCCAAGGGCGGTCACGCGAAGATCGCTTTCCGAGTTCCCAACGAGCGGCCGAACGCCTCGACCGTCGAGGTCAAGGTCACGTTCCCCGAGGACACCCCGCTGAGCTCGGTGCGCACCAAGCCGAAGCCGGGCTGGACCGCGAAGGTCGAGAAGGCCCAGATCGCGCCGGTCGAGGTGGCCGGTGCTCAGGTCACCGAGGCGGTGCGCAGCATCACGTGGACCGCGCAGCCGGGCACCCGGATCGGACCGGACGAGTTCGACGAGTTCGAAGCCACCCTCGGCACGCTCCCGGAGAACAAGGACGAACTGGTCATCCCGACCTTCCAGACCTACGACAACGGCGAGGTCGTGGCCTGGGACACCCCGACCCCGCCGAACGGCGAGGAGCCCGAGCACCCGGCGCCGACCGTGAAGCTGGTCGAGGATGCCGAGGAAGGCCACGGGCACGGCGGTTCCGAGGAGAAGCCGGCGGCGGAAGCCGGTGCCGGTGACGACACGGCCCGCTGGCTCGGCGGCGCCGGACTGCTCGTCGGCGCGCTGGGCGTCGGCGTCGGAGCCGGTGCGCTGGCCCGCAGCCGCAGCGCCGCATCGACCAAGAAGGACGAGTCGTGAAGCGATTGATCGCAGTCGCAGCGCTGGCGATGGCCGCGCTGTTCGGCGGCGCGGGCACCGCGCTCGCGCACAACGTGCTGGTGGACAGCGACCCGAAGGAGGGCGCGCAGCTCTCGGTCGGGCCGCAGCAGGTGCGGTTGACCTTCGACCAGCCCGTCCGCGCCGGTGAGGGCTACAACACGGTGAACGTGGTCGGCCCCGACGGCACGTACTGGACCGACGGCCAGGTGAAAGTCGAGGGCAACTCGGTGACCATGCCGGTCCGCGAACTGGGACCGGCGGGCACCTACACCATCGGCTACCGGATCCTGTCCAACGACGGGCACCCGGTCCCGGGCAAGGTCACCTTCACCCTGACCCAACCGGGCAAGGGCACGCCGGCCGCACCCCCGCAGCAGGCGGACCAACCCGACCAGTCGGCCGAGTCCGGCGGAATGCCGGTCTGGCCCTGGATCGTCGGAGCGGTGATCGTGGTGGCCCTGGGCCTCGTCCTGGCCCTCCGCCTCGGCAAGCCCAAGGCCTGATCCCCGGATCAGCAACCAAGTGAAGGGCCCCTCCGACCAGCTTTCGGCCGGAGGGGCCCTTCACCGCATTCACCGGTCGAACCGACCCACCTTGATCGCAGCGACGAACGCCGACCACTGCGGCGCGGTCGCGGTGAAGTAGCCAGCGGCGCGGTCCTTGGTGTCACGGACAGCGGCACCGCCAGCGACGCGACCGACCTCGACGCAGCTCGTCTCCTGGTTGCTCCGGCTCGACTTCCGCCAACCGACGGGGACCTGCGATAACGTCATTTCGGCGTCTCCTCCTGGTCGATGATGCGAGCGATCAGGTCGGCTGTGTCCTCCGAACTCATCGCCGACTGCTCGACATCTTCCCGCGCGGAGACGAAGGCCTTCACGTCTGCTTCGTCACGGAGAAACGCCGATGACCTGTGGTGCTCCAAGTGCACCACGGGCTCGGCCTTGGCGAACTCCAAGAGGACGAACGGACCAGCATGCGCTGGCGTCCACCCAGCGGCGCTCGGAACAACACGGATCTCGACGTTGCCCCGCTCGCCCATCTCCAAAAGGAAGTGGAGCTGATCCAGCATCACTTCGGGGCCACCGATCGACTGGTGCAACGCGGATTCCAGCATGACCGCCGTGAACCGAACCGGTGCCCGCCTACGAGTGATCAAGTCGCGGCGGCCAAGCCGCATCATCACCCGTTTATCGGTTTCACCGCTGGGAATTCCGGCACTCATGATCGCGGACGCGTAGTCGGCAGTCTGCAACATGCCAGGCACGATCACCGGCGATACCTCGGTGATCGCGGTGGCCATGCGCTCGAATTCCAGGAGCGCTGCCATCTGATCGGCCTCGCCCGTTGCGCCGACCGACACCGTGTTCGGTGGTTCCGAGACCGCTTCTCGGGTCAGCTTCATCAGGCGTTCCCTGGTCGTGCCATTCATGCCGAGAACCGCGCAGAGGGCCGAAACCGCTTCTGTTGACGGCACTCGCTGGCCGCGTTCCCAACGCACCACGACGGAATGGGACACGTCCAGCTTGGTCGCGAGCTGGCGGAGTCCTAGTCCGGCTTTGTTGCGCGCATCCCGGAGTTCTGCGCCGAGAACGTACGCGCGCGGTGCAGGGGTGGTCTCGCTCATGCACCAAACAGTAGGCCACCCGGACGTGCAGCGTCGTCAATCGATCAGGCGATTGTCCACAAAGAACGAGACCGAAACTATTGGTCTCGGAACCACTGAGACCACAAGACCAACGAGTACGAGGAGGACAGAGATGTTCGAAGCGGCTGGGGTGGATTGGTTTTGGCGGCCCGTGGGAGTTGGGCGGCACGCGTTCGGCGTCGCCGCGAAGCGCGCTGAGCCGCACGACTCCGTCACGTCGTTCTGCGGTGTCGAGGTCGAGGCGTGGAAGGTGCAGCGGCTTCCGCCGGAGTCGGAGTGGATCGACCAGGACACCTGCATGGACTGCTGGGTGCGGATCAGCGCCCGGTGGTCGTGAGTGCGTAACAGTGTTCGAACACTGTTGGCCCGGCCCAGCGCGGCG
>NZ_JBEOVY010000306.1:0-9635 GCF_040295745.1 Saccharopolyspora sp. NPDC002686 | reverse complement strand
TTCTCAGACGTCGCCTGGCGAGGACAGCCCGTTTGCCGTGTATTGGACATACATAAAAACGGGATCCCGCAGCCAGGCGGCGTCTGAGGTTCCGCTACTTGCACCGCCCAGCAAGGCGGGTGCAACCAATTACCGAGAACTCACATGCCGCCGGCGACTGCGGGGAGGATCGTGACGTTGTCGCCGTCGGAGACCTTGGCCTCGAGGCCGCCGGCGAAGCGGACGTCCTCGTCGTTGACGTAGACGTTGACGAAGCGGTGGAGGTTGCCCTCCTTGACCAGGCGGTCCTTCAGGCCGTTGTAGTTGCCGTCGAGGTCGTTGATGATCTCGGCGACGGTGCCGCCCTCGGCCTGGACCGACTTCTCGCCACCGGTGTGGGTGCGCAGGATGGTGGGGATCGAAACCTTGACTGCCATGGGAAAACCTCCATGTCCACAGAGGACTACATAGGGATGCGGGGACGCGAGCACCAGCGGAATGACCGCGGTTCAGCCGCGGTCGGGGACCTCGTCGGCGCCGGTGTGGGCGAACATGTACGACTCCACGACCTCCACCGGTTCCTCGGTGACCTCGCCGTCGAGGATCCGGTAGGAACGCAGCTCATGGGTCTCAGGGTCCCTGGTGGACACGAGCACGTAGTGCGCGTTGGGCTCCGAGGCGTAGGAGACGTCGGTGCGCGACGGATAGGCCTCGGTCGAGGTGTGCGAGTGGTAGATGACCACCGGCTCCTCGTCGTTGGCGTCCATCTCCCGCCACACCTTCAGCTGTTCACCGGAGTCGAACCGGTAGAAGGTGGGCGAGCGCTCGGCGTTGATCATCTCGACCAAGCGTTCCGGGCGGTCCGACCCTTCCGGACCGGCAATCACACCGCACGCCTCGTCCGGGTGGTCCCGTCGGGCATGCGCGACCATCGCATCCACGAGGTCGCGTCGGATCACCAGCACAGCAACCATCCTAATAGGTGGAGCACCTCGCTCCCACGATGTGGAATCGCGGTCGCGGATGCGGCTTTCGTCGGGCGAAACGTAGGTCCACGATGATTCATTCCCGCGCCGAGGGGTAGAGGCTCGTGTACGACGTCACCTCGTCGACCGATTCCGCGGCCAGCACGCCGCGCACGATCGCCCGCGCCACCACGTCGGCGGCCGCCGCGCTCACCGCGTCCAGCCGCGCGGACCAGTCCTGCTCCCCCGGCGCGGGCAGCGCGGCCCCGGTGCCGGTGGCCAGCGCGAACATGGTGTCCCCGTCGACGAGCAGGTGAGCGGGCCGCACCGCGCGGGCCAGCGCGTCCTGGGCGGCCACCGCGAGCCGCCGGCACTCGGCCTTGGACAGCTTCAGGTCGGTGGCGACCACTCCGATGGTGGTGTTGAGCGGGCGGTCGACCGGCCCGTGGCGGCCGGGCCGCGTGCCGAACAGCGGCCGGGCCGCGTCGATCTCCGCCTGATCGGGTGACCTCAGGCCGGGAGTGGGGATCCACGGGAGCCCGGTGTCGGGGTCGATGGCCGATCCGGCGGCGTTGACCGCCACCAGCGCACCGATCGTGGTGCCGTCGTCCAGCACCTCGCTGGCCGTGCCGATGCCGCCCTTGACGCAGCCCACGACCGCGCCGGTCCCAGCGCCGACGTTGCCTTCCCGCGTCTCGGTGCGGGTGGCGTTCTCGCAGGCCCGGTGGCCGAGTTCGGCGTCCGGCCGGTTGCCCCAGTCGTTCATCGGCAGGTCGAAGATCACCGCGCCGGGCACCACCGGAACCACGTGCGCCGGGTCGGGGCCGACGCGGACGCCGTGGCCGCGGTCGCCGAGCCAGCGCATCACGCCGTCGGCGGCGGCCAGCCCGTAGGCGCTGCCGCCGGTCAGCGCGATGCCGTGCACCTGCTGCACCAGGTGGCTCGGTTCGAGCACGTCCGTCTCGCGCGTGCCCGGCCCGCCGCCGCGGACGTCGACCGCCGCGCTCGCGCCGTCCGGCACCAGCACCGCGGTCACCCCGGTCGCCCAGTGGGCGTCGAGCCGCTGCTCGTGCCCGACCAGCACACCGCCGACGTCGACGAGCGCATCCTGCTTCCCCGCTGCCATACCGCCTCCTCCGCTGTTCCCGGTTCCCGCGAATTCCATTGAAATCGGACCTCTGATTTCAATGGAATTCGCGTCCCACGAGCCGCGCGCAGGCCCGAGGTCATCACGTTAACCAGACGTAAAGGAAGGGGCGCACTCCTTGTTGCGGGGCCCGCTCGTCCGCAGTGTGAGTCCGTTCACGATGAGGAGGACGGATGACTACTGAGGTCGGCAGCCGCGACGGTGCGGCCCGCCCCGGCGGCGAGCGCCGGGTGGTCGCCAACGTGATCCGGGGCTCGATCGGCAACTTGATCGAGTGGTACGACTGGTACGCCTACACCGCGTTCAGCGTGTACTTCGCAGCCGCGTTCTTCCCGGACGGCGACCTGACCGCTCAGCTGCTCAACACCGCCGGTGTCTTCGCCATCGGCTTCCTGATGCGCCCGCTGGGCGGCTGGATGCTCGGCCGCTACGCCGACCGGTTCGGCCGCCGCGCCGCGCTGACGCTGTCGGTGACGCTGATGGCGTGCGGTTCGCTGGTGATCGCGGCGACCCCCAGCTACGAGACGATCGGGCTCGGCGCGCCGCTGCTGCTGGTGCTGGCCCGACTGGTGCAGGGCATCTCCGTCGGCGGCGAGTACTCCACCTCCGCGACCTACCTCTCCGAGGTCGCCACCCCGGGCAAGCGCGGCTACTACTCCAGCTTCCAGTACGTGACGCTGGTCGCCGGCCAGCTCACCGCGCTGGGCGTGCAGATCCTGCTGCTGCTGGTGCTCACCAACGACCAGATGGAGTCGTGGGGCTGGCGGATCCCGTTCGTGATCGGTGCGATCGGTGCGATCATCGTGATGTGGCTGCGGCGCGGCATGGACGAGACCGAGAGCTACAAGAACTCGTCCGGCGGCGAGTCGCGCGGCACGATCAAGGCGCTGCTGCAGCACCCCAAGGAGTGCCTGCTGGTCGTCGGCCTCACCCTCGGCGGCACCGTGGCGTTCTACACGTACACGACCTACCTGCAGAAGTACATGGTCGCCACGGCCGGCATCAGCAAGCCGACCGCGGCCTGGATCAACTTCTTCGCGCTGCTGGTGTTCCTGTTCCTGCAGCCGCTGGCCGGCGCCCTGTCCGACCGCATCGGCCGCCGCTGGCTGCTGCTGACCTTCGGCATCGCGGGCACGGTGCTGACGGTGCCGATCATGACGCTGCTCGGCGGCACGCAGAACCCGTTCCTGGCCTTCGCGCTGATGCTGGGCGGGCTGGTGATCGTCACCGGCTACACCTCGATCAACGCGATCGTGAAGGCCGAGCTGTTCCCGACCAACATCCGCGCGCTCGGCGTCGGCCTGCCCTACGCGCTGACCGTGGCGATCTTCGGCGGCTCCTCGGAGTACGTCGCGCTGTGGCTGAAGCAGGCGGGCATGGAGAGCGCGTTCTTCTGGTACGTCTCCGGCTGCGTGCTGATCTCGCTGCTGGTCTACGTCCGGATGCGCGAGACCTCGAAGGACTCCCGCATCGAAGCATGATCCACCGGCTGGCCATACTCGCAGTCGGATCTGCTGGAGGTGGCCGGTGCGCGTGCTTCTCGTCGAGGACGACGACGGTGTCGCCGACGCGCTCGTCGACGTCCTCGCCGCGCACGGGCACCGGCCCACTCGCGTCACCCGCGGCGCGGACGCGCTGACCAGGCACCGCGACCACGACCTGGTGCTGCTGGACCTGGGCCTGCCCGACGCCGACGGGCTCGACGTGCTGCGCAAGCTGCGCCGGATCGGGCCGGTCCCGGTGGTGGTGCTGACCGCGCGCGGCGAGGAGCGGATGGTCGTCCGCGGTTTGCGCTCCGGCGCGGACGACTACCTGGTCAAACCGGTTCGGATGGCGGAGCTGGTGGCGCGCATCGAGGCCGTGGCGCGGCGCGGGCGGCCGCTGGCGGCCGACGCCGAGGAGGTGCAGGTCGACGACGTGCAGGTGGACCTGCGCACCCGGCGGGTGCGGGTCGCCGGGCACGACGTGGAGCTGACGCCGAAGGAGTTCGACGTGCTGGCGGTGCTGGCCAGGGAGGCGGGCAGCGCGGTCAGCAGGCAGCGCTTGATGGACGAGGTGTGGGGCGATGCCTACCTGGCGGTTTCGAGGTCCCTGGACGTCCACATCGCGCAGCTGCGCGCGAAGCTCGGGCGCCCGGAGCTCCTGGTGACCATCCGCGGCTTCGGCTACCGGTTCGGGGAGAGCTGAGCCGGTGCGCAGGCGCTTGTTGCTGGTGCTGCTGGGGTTCTCGATCGTCGCGGTCGCCGGGTTCGCCGCTCCGCTGCTGCGCGCCACCGCCGCCGAGCGGACGCAGCAGCTCGTGCTGGCCCGCTCCGCCGATCTGGACCGGTTCGCCGCGCTCGCCGACCACGCCTTCAGCACCGGTGACCGCGCGCAGCTTATCGACGAGGCCACCCGCTACACCGAGCTCTACGGCGAACCGCTGGTCGTGGTCGACGCCGCACGCGCTCCGGTGGTCGAGACCGGCGGGTTGCACGCCGCCGACGTTGCCGATGCGACGGAGAAAGCGCTGCGCAACGAGCTCGCCGGGCCGGTGCCGTGGCTGCGGCCGTGGTCCAGGGGTGATCTGGTGCGCTACCGGCCGGTCGGCGACGGGACGCGCGTGACCGGAGCAGTCGTGGTGGCGGCATCCGTGCAGCGCGCGACGGACGACATCGGCCGGAGCTGGGCGCTAATCGCCGCTGGTGCGCTCAGCGCCTTGCTGGTGTGCGGGTTGTTGGCATTGGTGCTGGCCAGGTGGGTCCTGCGGCCGTTGGCCGAGCTGCGCGCCGGGGTCCGGGCGGTCGGCGCAGGCTCGCGCCGGTCGCGGGTTCCGGTCGATGCCGGACCGCCGGAGCTGCGGGAGCTGGCGATGTCGTTCAACCGGATGTCGGAGGCGGTCGCCGACGCCGAGGAGCAGCAGCGGCGGCTCGTCGCCGACGCCTCGCACCAGCTGCGCAACCCGATGGCGGCGCTGCGGCTGCGGGTGGACTCGCTGGAGCGGCGGATCACCCCGGAAGGCACCAAGACCTACCGGTCCGCGGTGGCGGAGGTCGACCGGCTGGAGTCGCTGCTGGACCGGCTGCTGGCGCTGGCCACCGCCGACCGCGAACCAGAACCGTCCACTTCGGACACCAGCGAGGTGGCGGCGGTCGCGGTGGACCGCGTCGAGGCGTGGCGGTCGGCCGCCGAAGCGGCGGGCGTCGCGCTGTCCGCGCCCCGCCTGGACGAAGCGCTCGTGGACGTCCCGCCGGACGAGTTGACGCAGGTCCTGGACGTGCTGCTGGACAACGCGATCAAGTACGCCGGGCGCGGCTCCTCGGTCGAGGTGCGCGCCGAGGGGTGCGCTCTGATCGTCCGCGACACCGGTCCCGGGCTGTCCGAGGCGGAGATCCCGCAGGCAGCGCGGCGGTTCTGGCGGGCCGACCGGCATCGCGGCAGCCGCGGCTCCGGGCTCGGCCTGGCCATCGTCGACCGGCTGGTCAGCGCCCGGGGCGGGGCGATGCGGCTGGAGAGCGTCGAGCCGCACGGGCTGTCGGTGCGGCTGGAACTTCCGGGGGACTGCTGATGCGCCGCCGCGACTTCCTCGCGATGGCGGGCGTTGGGCTGCTCACCGCGTGCACCAGCGGCACGCCCGCCCGCACGATCCGCATCGCCGCAGGTGAACCCGGCGGTTTCTACACCTCGTTCGCGCGACTGCTGGCGGCCGAGGTGTCGGCGGCGACGCCCGGGAACCGCATGGAGGTGCTGAACACGCAAGGCAGCGTGGGCAACGTCGAACTGCTCCGGGACGGCGGCACCGACCTCGGCATGGTACTCGCGGGCACCGCCGCCGCAGTGCAGGCCGGCGAGCTCGGGCCACCGGTCGAGCTGCGCGCGCTGGGCAGGGTTTACGAGAACTACGCGCAGCTGGTGGTGCGCGCGGACAGCCCGGTGCGCGCGCTGGACGAACTGTCCGGGCGAACGGTCTCGATCGGCGCGCCGAAGTCCGGCACCGCGCTGTTCGGGCGGCGGCTGCTCGCCGCGCGACCAGGCGTCCGGACCACCGCGCTGCCGCTGGACGAAGCGATCGCGGCGTTGGAGAACGGCAGCATCGACGCGCTGCTGTGGTCCGGCGGGATCCCGACCCCGGCGCTGCGGGCGCTGGACGACCGGATCGGCATCCGGCTGCTGCCGCTGGAGCCGGAGATGGCCGGCTGCGGCCCATCCTGCGACCAGCTCCAAGTGCCGCCGGGCGCCTACCGCCGCGCGGCCGGCGTGCCCACGGTCGGCGTCGCCAACATCCTGGCGTGCACCCCGGAACTACCCGACGACGTGGCAGAAGCGGTGGTCCGAGTCCTGGTGCTGCGCGCGCCGTTCCTGGTCCCCCAGCCAACGGTCGGAACCCAGTTCCTCGACGTCGGCAACCTCATCGGCACCGGAAAGGTCCCCCTCCACCCAGGAGCCCAACGCGCCTACCGAGACCTCCACGGCTGACCCCGGAGCGCTCCGCCCGATTCCGCAGTTTCAATTGAAACTGTGATCCTGCGTGCGTGGGATCTGCAGTTTCAATTGAAACTGTGGTCCACCATGTGGGATCGACTGCAGTTTCAATTGAAACTGCGGGACCGATCAGGTCATGAGGGCGGTGACGAGACTGTCCTGGACCCAGGTCAACCACTGGTAGACGCCCAGGTGCTCGCGGCGCAGGTCGTCCTCGGGGAGGTCCTCGGGCATGTCCTCGTCCACGTCCAGGGCGGTGCCCAGCGCCAGGCGGACGTCGTTGAGCGCCGTCAGCCAGCCGTCGGCCTGCTCACCGGTCAGCTTCACCCGGCCGCCGTCCGGCGGGCAGGTCTCCAGCACCAGCCGCGCCGCTCCGGTCTTGGCCTCCAGCAGGGACGGTTCGTGCAGCGAGCGCATCGCGCCGGCCGCATCCACCTGCTCCTCGTCGGTCTCACCGGTGATCGGGTCGCGGCGGTAGAAGTCCGGCAGCAGCCGCGCCAGCACCCGGTCCTCGGGCGCCGTCGTCGGGCCCGTGCGGATACCGGTCAGCTCGGCCAGCTCGTCGGCGGGAGCTTCCGCGGAGCGCGCGGTCAGCATGTCCTTGATCTGCCCGACCAGGCCCCGGATGACTGCGGCCTCCTGCTGCGACAGCTCGGCCTGCACGTTCCCGTTCTTGCGGGTCCAGCCTTCCACTCAGGAATCCTTCTGCATCGTCGCCCACAGGCCGGCGGCGTGCAGCTTCGCCACATCGCCCTCGACCTTCTCCTTGGACCCCGAGGACACCACCGCCTTGCCCTTGTGGTGCACGTCCAACATCAACTTCGTCGCGTGGTCCCGGGTGTAACCGAAGATCTTCTGCAGCACGTAGGTGACGTAGGACATGAGGTTGACCGGGTCGTTCCAGACCACGGTCACCCACGGCTTGTCCTCGGTGCCGAGCGCGTCCGCTTCGAGTTGCGCGCGCTCGATCTCAGCGGGCGAGGTCATACCCCTATCGTTGCACGCCCCCGTCA
The DNA here is from genome assembly GCF_040295745.1 of Saccharopolyspora sp. NPDC002686. Taxonomy (NCBI): domain Bacteria; kingdom Bacillati; phylum Actinomycetota; class Actinomycetes; order Pseudonocardiales; family Pseudonocardiaceae; genus Saccharopolyspora; species Saccharopolyspora sp. NPDC002686. The sequence continues at coordinate 2,070 of NZ_JBEOVY010000306.1, read as the reverse complement.
CAACATTGTTTGTGGTTCTCGGGCCGGTTCGACCGGCGGCGCGAGCAGCGGGACCCCGGCTCCCGACCGGGTTCGGCCGATCTGCCGCGGTTGATCGGGGACCACGTAATCTCTGCTCCATGAGCACCAGCACTGCGCTGCTAACGGACCACTACGAGCTGACGATGCTCGACAGCGCGCTCCGCGATGGGACCGCGCACCGGCCGTGCACCTTCGAGGTGTTCACCCGGCGGCTGCCGAACGGGCGCCGGTACGGGGTCGCCGGCGGCATCGGCCGCGTGCTCGACGCGATCGAGAACTTCACCTTCGGCGAGGAGGAGCTGGCCCAGCTCGCCGAGCACGACGTGGTCGGCGAGTCGACTTTGGCGTGGCTGCGCGACTACCGGTTCCAGGGGCAGATCGACGGCTACCCGGAGGGCGAGCTGTTCTTCCCCGGATCCCCGCTGCTGACCGTGCGCGGCACGTTCGCCGAGGCCGTGGTGCTGGAGACGCTGGTGCTGTCGATCCTCAACCACGACAGCGCGATCGCCGCGGCGGCGGCCCGGATGGTCTCGGCCGCCAACGGCCGGCGGATCATCGAGATGGGTTCGCGGCGCACCCACGAGGAGTCCGCGGTCTCCGCCGCCCGGATCGCCTACCTCGCCGGGTTCACCGGCACCTCGAACCTGGAGGCCGGGCGCCGCTACGGCATCCCAACCACGGGCACCGCGGCGCACGCCTTCACGCTGCTGCACGACTCCGAGCGCGAGGCCTTCGAATCGCAGGTCGCGTCGCTGGGCACCGGCACCACGCTGCTGGTGGACACCTACGACATCACCCGCGGCATCGAGCTGGCGGTCGAGGTCGCAGGCCCGGAACTGGGCGCGGTCCGCATCGACTCCGGTGACGTCGGCGTGCTGGCCCGGCAGGCCCGCGAGCAGCTGGACGCGCTGGGCGCCTTGAACACCCGGATCGTCGTCTCCGGCGACCTCGACGAGTACGCGATCGCCGCGCTGCGCGCCGAACCGGTCGACGGCTACGGCGTCGGGACCTCGCTGGTCACCGGTTCCGGGGCGCCGACCGCGGAGATGGTCTACAAGCTGGTCGAGGTCGAGGGCCGACCGGTCGCCAAGCGCAGCTCGCACAAGGAGTCGCGCGGCGGGCGCAAGGCCGCGGTGCGCCGGTACAAGGAGACCGGTACCGCCGTGGAGGAGGTCGTGTTCCAGGTCGCGCCGGGGGCGTCCGAACCGGTGCTCGGGCCGCACGACCGGTTCCTGCAGATCCCGCTGATCCGCGACGGCAAGCGCGTCGCGGACCTGCCCACGCTGGAGGACAACCGCCAGCGGCTGCGGCACGCGCTGGTCACGCTGCCCTGGGAAGGTCTGACGCTCTCCAAGGGTGAACCGGCGATCCCGACCGTCTTCCACACCGCCTGACGACCGACCACAATGGGGACGCGACCCGAGGGAGCCGGGATGACCAAAGCGCTGATCATCGTGGACGTGCAGAACGACTTCTGCGAGGGCGGTGCACTCGCGGTGTCGGGCGGCGCCGAGGTGGCCGCGGCGATCTCGCAGTACCTCGCCGGGTTCGACCACGACCACGTGGTGGCGACCCGCGACTACCACATCGACCCGGGTGCGCACTTCAGCGACGAACCGGACTTCGTGCGCTCCTGGCCGCGGCACTGCGTCGCGGGCACGCCCGGCGCGGCGTTCCACCCGGCGCTGGACGTGGGCCCGGTGGAGGCGGTGTTCTCCAAGGGCCAGTACAGCGACGGCTACTCGGGTTTCGAGGGGATCGACCCGCGCGACCGGCCGCTGCACGACTGGCTGGCCGAGCGCGGCGTGCGGCGGGTCGACGTGGTGGGCATCGCCACCGACCACTGCGTCCGCGCAACGGCACTGGACGCGGTGCGCAACGGCCTGGACACCACGGTCCTGCTGGAGCTGACGGCCGGTGTGGCGCGCGAAACCGTCGACGCGGCCCTCACCGAACTCGACACCGCAGGCATCAACCTCATCGGCGAACCCGTCGTCCGATAGCAAAGTTTCAGCTGGTCAGGACCCGTGAGTACTTTGGGGTGCTATA
>NZ_JBEOVY010000305.1:0-9700 GCF_040295745.1 Saccharopolyspora sp. NPDC002686 | reverse complement strand
GATCGCCCTGCGGAGCGGCGGATTCCCTTCCGGAGGAACGGAATTCGGACTAGTCACCCGCCTGACCAGGCGTTCTGGGGCGTGGGTGGGGGGGGGGGGGGGGGCCCCCCCACCCCCCCCACCTCCCAACCCCACGGGCAGAACGCCGCAGGAAGGCTCAGGCTTCGGTCAACTTGGTGCGCAGGCGGAGCACTGCCCTCGTGTGGAGCTGGCAGACGCGGGATTCCGTCACGCCCAGGACCTTGCCGATCTCGGCGAGGGTGAGGTTCTCGAAGTAGTAGAGCGTGACCACCACCCTGTCGCGTTCGCTCAGGCGTTCCACCGCCTCGGCGAGCTGGCGCCTGCTGTCCCGGTCGACCAGGGCCGCCACCGGGTCTTCGGCCCGGTCGTCGGGCAGCGTTTCGGCCAGCGAGGCCTGCATCGGCCCGGCGCCGATCAGGTCGTCGAGCGCGACCACGCTGGTCATCTGCAGCTGGGCGAACAGCTCTCGGAGCTCGTCGAGGGACAGCTCCAGCTCGGCGGCGAGTTCGGCGTCGGTGGCCGTGCGCTGCAGCTTCGCTTCCAAGCGTTCCAGTGCCCGCTCGACGTCCCTGGCCCGGCTGCGCACCGATCGGGGGACCCAGTCCTGGGCCCGCAGGTCGTCCAGGATCGCGCCGCGGATGCGCTGCATCGCGTAGGTCTCGAACTTCAGGCCGCGTTCGGGCTCGAACTTCTCGATCGCGTCGACCAGGCCGAAGATGCCGGACTGGATCAAGTCGGAGATCTCGACGTGCGAGGGCAGCCCGGTGCCCACCCGGCCCGCCACGTACTTGACCAGCGGCGCGTAGTGCAGCACCAAGCGGTCGCGCAGCTCCTGGTCGCGCCGTTCGCCGAACGCCTGCCAGAGCGCGACGATGCCCGCTTCGACTTCGTCGCCGCTGCGCTGGTCCCCGTCCGCGGCGGCCGCGGCTTCGGCCGCCAGGGCCAGCCCGCGGCGTCGCACGGACTCGTGCGCGTGACCGTTCGTCGAGCTGCCTCGCTCACGGGCGGTCACCGGCGCCGAGTTCGGTCTCGCGGCCACCGTGTCGGCGCCGCCCCCGGCATGGTCAGGAACGGGGGTGGGTTCGGTCATGGATCGCCTTCAGCCGTTCAACGGTCACGTGGGTGTAAAGCTGGGTCGTTGCGAGCGTAGCGTGACCAAGCAACTCCTGAACGCTACGGAGGTCCGCACCGCCTTCCAGCAAATGGGTCGCCGCTGAATGCCGCATGCCGTGCGGTCCGACGTCCGGTGCACCGGAAACGGTCCCGACCGCGTCGTGCACTGCTCGTCGCACCGTGCGCGGGTCGAGCCGTCCACCTCGAACACCCAGGAACAGCGCGGCACCGGAGCCCGCTCGGACCAGGTTCGGCCGTCCAGCGGTGATCCACCGGTCGAGCGCATCATCCGCGGGTAGGCCGAACGGCACAACGCGTTCCTTGTCACCTTTGCCGATCACCCGGATCACCCGGCGTTCGCGGTCCACGTCGTCGACGTCCAACCCGCACAGCTCGGCGACGCGAACCCCTGTGGCGTACAGAAGTTCGAGCACCGCGTGATCACGCAGCGCGACCGGATCGCCCTGGTCGGCTCCGGTCGCGGAGGCCTGCATCGCCGCACCCGCCTGGTCGGCGCGCAGCACTGCGGGCAACTTCCGCGGTTTGGCCGGCACGGCGAGCCGCGGCCCGGGATCGCTCGGCAGCAGCTCGGAGCGCAGCGCCCACGCCGTGAAGGTGCGGGCGGCAGCCGTGCGCCGAGCCATCGTCGAGCGGCTCGCACCCTGCGCGTGCTGGGCCGACAACCACTCGCGGAGCACGGAAATGTCCAGCTCCGCGAGGGTTTCCCGACCGGCCACCCCGGACAGGTGGTCGAGCAGCGAAACGACGTCGCCCACGTAGCCCCGAACGGTGTGCACCGACAGCCCGCGTTCGGCGGCGAGGTGCCGCTCGAACCCGTCGACCGCAGCACCGAGCGGCTCGGGCAGTTTCGCCCGAACCGCGCGGAAATCGGGTCTTCGCGGTTCAGTGGAACGGGCTCGGGGCATGCCTCTGACGCTGGCCCTTGCACCGCCACCGGTCAAGCATCGCCACGCCGAATCATGATCACTCGACCGCGATCAGCTGCTCAGCCACCGGTGTCGCAGATGTGACCTCATCGTGCGACCGACCACCCCCGGTCCGAGCGAACCGCGAACCCGGACATCTCCAGCTCCGGGAGCAGCGCCCGCACTTCACCCAGCGGCAGGCCGCAGTCCCGCGCGAGTTCGTCCGCGCTGGCCCCTTCCATGCCGCGCAACGAGTCGTGCAGGCGTTGGGCGTGCGGTTTCAGACCGTCGGTCCGGCGGTGCGCTCCAGCGGTTTCGACCGGTCCCGGCGAACCGATGGGGCTGACGGCCTCGACGACCTCCTCGATGCTGGTGACCAGCACTGCTCGCCCCGAGCGCACCATCCCGTGGCACCCCACCGAGTTCTTCGAGGTGATCGGTCCGGGCACCGCAAGCACGGGCCGCCCCAGCGAATCGGCCGTGTTCGCGGTGTTGCCCGCTCCGCTGCGCGCCCCGGCCTCCACCACGACCGCAGCCCGGCCGGAAGCCGCGATCAGCCGGTTGCGCACCAGGAAGCGGTGCTTCCGCGGCGAAGTACCTGGCGGGTACTCGCTGACCACCGCACCTTGCTCGGCCACCGCGCGCAGCAAACGGCCGTGCCCCGCCGGGTAGTCGACATCGACTCCGCAGGCCAGGAACGCCACTGTCCTGCCACCAGCGGCGAGGGCGCCCCGGTGCGCCGCACCGTCGATGCCGTACGCAGCACCGGAAACCACGGTGAACCCGGCTTGCGCCAGCCCGTGGCCGAACTCGGCCGACACGTGCTCGCCGTAGCCGGAGGCCGCTCGAGCGCCGACGACGGCGACCGCCTGGTCCAGCGCCGTCGCCAGGTCCGCTCTGCCGCGCACCCACAGCGCGATCGGCTCGGCCACTTCCGGGAGCCCGACTTCTCGCGCTCCGGCCAGATCCTCGAAGGCGCTGTGCGGCCACTCGTCGTCTTCAGGCACCACGAGCCGGGCACCGGCTACCTCCGTCGCGTCGAGCAGCTGCTCGGCGGACACGTCCTCGCGCCGGGCCTCGACCTCGGCCATCACGTCCGGCGGTGCCTTCCCCCGCTGGATCGCCTCGACCACCCGCTGCGGGCCGTGCCTGGCGACGAAGCCGGCCAGCGCGGGCGCCGGTGGTTCGGCGACCGCCGCCAGGAATGCCCTCGCCAGCAGCACTTCTCGCTTGGTCTTCGCACCCAGCTTCGCCCAGTCGGCCATCAAGCCGCCCTCCTGTCCCGGAACTCCAGCGCCGCCGCCACGTGCTCGGCGTCGGGCCTCTCCTTGCCGTCGAGGTCGGCCAACGTCCACGCCACCCGCAGGCACCGGTCCGCGCCGCGGGCGGTGATCGCCCCGACCTCCAATCCGCGATCGAGCAATCCGGTGACCTCGTGGGGCAGCGCGAACTCGCGCCGCAGCACCGGTCCCGGGACTTCGGTGTTGGTCTGCCAGCCGTGCTCGGACCACCGCTCCCGCGCGGAGGCCCGCGCCTGCGCCACCCGCTCCCGCACGACGGCGGTGCTCTCCGGCTCGACACCACTGTGGACGGTCATCGCGGTGATCGGGCGCATCCGCACCCGCAGGTCCACCCGGTCCAGCAGCGGGCCCGACAGCTTGCCGAGGTAGCGCCGCCGAACCTGCGGCGGGCACTGGCAATCGAGTTCCCTGGCAGGCGCGCACGGGCAGGGGTTCGTGGCCAGGACCAGCTGGAACCTCGCGGGATAGCGCAGGGTTCCGTCCCGCCGGGCCAGCCGGATCTCGCCTTCTTCCAACGCCGTGCGCAACGCCTCCAACCGCTTCGGTCCGAGCTCGCACGCCTCGTCCAGGAGGAGAACCCCTCGGTGCGCCCTGCTGACCGCGCCCGGCCTGGCCAGCCCCGTGCCACCGCCGATCAGCGCTGGGACGGACAGCGACGCGTGCGGCGCCACGAACGGCGGGGTCCTCACCAGGGACGCCGAGCCGGCGAGGTCACCGGCCACGGACCGGATCGCCGTCACCTCCAGCGCCTCCGTCCCGCTCAGGTCCGGCAGCAGCCCGCACAACCGCTTGGCCAGCATGGTCTTGCCCGTACCGGGTGGACCGATCATCAGCAGGTGGTGTCCGCCCGCCGCAGCGACCTCGAGCGCCCAGCGCGCCTCGGGCTGGCCGAGCACATCGGCGAGGTCCGGTGCGTCCTCGACCGGAAGCTCGTCCACCAGCGGCGGTTGTCGGGCCAGGTCGCCGAGTTCGCGCAGCCAGGCCACCACGTCGCGCAGGTGCGTCGCGCCCAGCACCTCGATGCCGTCCACCAGGAGCGCCTCGCCCAGGCACTCGGCCGGCACCACCGCCCGGCGCATGTTCTCCTTCCGCGCGGCCAGCAAAGCGGGCAGCAGGCCGCGCACCGGGCGGATCCGGCCGTCCAGCGCCAGTTCTCCGAACAGCACCGTTCCGGCCAGCCGGTGCGGCGGCACCAGCTCCGCCCCGGCCAGCACCGCGCAAGCCAGGGCCAGGTCGTAGGAGGTCCCGGCCTTGGGCAGCGCGGCCGGGGACAGCGCGAGCGTCACGCAGCTCGCCGGCCAGTCCTCCCGGCAGTTCTGGATGGCCGCCCGCACGCGGTTCTTGGACTCCTGCAACGCGGTGTCGGGCAGTCCGAGCAGCTGCAACGACGGCAGGCCGCCCTTGCGCACGTCCGCTTCGATCTCGACGAGCACACCGTCCACACCGAACAGCGCGACCGCCCAAGTCCGCCGCAACGCCATTCAGAACACCCCCTCGAGGTGCTGGAGGAGCACCGGCTGCCCCGGGGGCCACAGGACCGAGACGAAGTCGAACCGGACCGAGCACCCCACCAATTCGCGTTCGGCCAGCCACGCCCGCGCGGCATTGCGAATTCGTCCGATCTTCTCCGCGTTGAGCGCGTAGCGCGGACCGCCGTAATCGACTCCGGAACGCGTCTTCACCTCGCAGAACACCACGGATTCGCCATCCGCTGCGACGATGTCGAGTTCTCCGTGCGGGCACCGCCAATTCCGGTCCAGCACGGTCATTCCCCGGTGTTCCAGCAAACCAGCGGCTAACCGCTCCCCCTCCAGCCCCAGCGCATGCCGGCCGTCACCAGCGCTGACATCGCTCAGCGGGCCCACGATCTTCTTGCGGCGCACGACTTCCTCCTCGGCCTGGCGTTGCGGGACTTCCCGCGCTCGGACAGCACCGGTCGGCGTTCGCGAGAGGTTTTCCCGCAGCACGACAACGGATCCGAGAACGGGTGGATGTCTCCGATGATCCCGAAAATCACGCCGATCGCCAGCACATTTCGGCATTCCCGACCAGATGGATCACCTGTGGAAAACTCGGCTCACACGAATGAGTGGGAAGCGCTGAAAAACCACGGGAGAACGCGAAAAAGAATCTGCGAATACAGCCGATCGGCCAGAAGACAGCGAAAAAAATGCAGCCGATCAGCTCAGTTCACCGGACATCTGGCCAGGAACGCACCGAAGGCACGACACGCCACCGGCGTGTCCGCAGCTGCAGGTCCACGGAGTTCACGGGGCGAGCTGGGCCGAGCGCGCGCACAAAAAAGCTCGGGCGGCCGTCTTGAAGACGACCGCCCGAGCAGCTGATCCGGTGCTGAGCTCAGGAACCGAACGGACCGCTCTCCGGCAACCGGAGATCCGGCTTGTCCAGCTCCTCCACGTTGACGTCCTTGAACGTGATCACCCGGACGTTCTTGACGAAGCGCGCCGGGCGGTACATGTCCCACACCCACGCGTCCGACATCGCCACCTCGAAGTAGACCTCCGAGTCGGAGTTGCGCACCTGCACGTCCACCGCGTTGGCCAGGTAGAAGCGCCGTTCGGTCTCCACGACATAGGTGAACTGCCCGACGATGTCGCGGTACTCCTTGTAGAGCTGCAGCTCCATCTCGGTCTCGTACTTCTCGAGATCCTCGGCGCTCATCGCTGTGCGAGCCCTTCTGCGTTTCCGATCGGACTACAACACCTCATTGTCCACCACTCCCCCCTCAGAAGCATCGAACAACCCGGGCTTGCTGCTCACCGCGCGCGGCGAGCGCAGGCCGTGCCGCTGCGCGGCGGCCACCACGTTCGCATAGGACCAGCGGTGCTCCCGGCAGGGCCCGTGCTCGGCCAGCCGCGCCGAGTGCAGCGGCGTGCTGTACCCCTTGTGCACGTCGAACCCGTAGTCAGGGAACTCCTGGTGCAGCTGCTCGGCCATCAGCCGGTCGCGGGTCACCTTCGCCAGCACCGACGCCGCCGCCACGCAGGCGGCCACCAGGTCGCCCTTCACCACGGCCACGCTGGGCGTGGCCAGGCCCTGCACCCGGAATCCGTCGGTGAGCACGTAGCCGGGGTGTTCGGAGAGCCGGGCGACCGCGCGCCGCATGCCCTCCAGGTTGGCCACGTGGATGCCGAGCGCGTCGACGTCCTCGGCGGGGATCACGACGGTGGACCAGCTCAACGCTCGCTCGGTGATGCGGTCGAACATCAGGTCCCGGTCGGCCTCCGACAGCACCTTCGAGTCGGTCAGGCCCTCGAAGCGCTGACCGTCGCCCGGCTTCAGGACGCACGCGCCCACCACCAGCGGTCCGGCGCACGCCCCGCGCCCGGCCTCGTCCACGCCTGCCACCGGCCCGAGGCCGCGGCGGTCCAACGCGCGCTGAAGGGCCCAGTTGCCGCTGCTGCGCCGGATCACCGACCTCGGCGGCCGGAACTCCGCCACCGTCACGTCAACGTCACTCCGAGGCTCGTCCCTTGCTCACCACACCGACGAGCCTACGACCCAGCCACACCGTCGGGAACGCCGCCGCCACCCCGAAGCCGACCGGCACCCCGGTCTGCCAGGCGGGCGCGCCCAGCGCGGTGGTCTGCGGGTCCGGATCGGCGATGCCCTGCCAGCGGGTCGGCGGCAGCACGATGAACTGCGCCTTGCCGATCACGTTGTCCACCGGCACGGCGCCGTTGAGACCGCCACCGCCCTGCACGCGGGAGTCGGCCGAGTCGTTGCGGTTGTCACCCATCACCCACAGGTGGCCCGGCGGGACGGTGACCTCCTTGAACTCCTCCTGACCGACACCGCGGCCCGGCTCCCAGTACAGGTAGGGCTCGTTGAGCGGCTTGCCGTCGACCAGAACGCGGTTCTGCGCGTCGCAGCACTCCACCTTCTGGCCGCCCACGGCGATGACGCGCTTGACGAAGTCCTTCTCGTCCGGGGCGCCGAAGCCCAGCAGCGAGGCCGCGCCCTGGAAGAACCCGGCCACCGGGTTCGAGGGCTCCTCGGTGCGGAACTCGTTCTGCACCCACGGCTGCGGGCCGCGGAACACCACGACGTCGCCCGGCTTCGGGTCGCTGAACCGGTAGGTGAGCTTGTCGACCAGCACCCGGTCGTTGTTGCAGCCGGTGCACCCGTGCAGGGTCTGCTCCATCGACTGCGACGGGATCACGTAGACCCGCGCGATGAACGCCTGGATCAGAACCGTCAGCACCAGGGCGGTGACGATCAGGATCGGCAGCTCGCGCCAGAACGAGCCCTTCTTCTTGTTCTTGGGCTTGCGGCTGCGAGGGCCTTCCCCCGAGTCGTCCGGAGCACCGCTGTGGTGCTCGGCCTCGTGGGGCTCCTCCGCTGATCCGCTGCGCATGACGTCGGCCACCTGGCCAGGCTACTGGAACAGAAACAGGGGCCGTCGTGCTCCCCCGCTTCGGAGCGCCCGGAGAAGGCGCCATGACGTGCTCTTTTCCGGTACGTCCGAGTCGGGAACCACGGCGTCCGCGGCTCGAATTCGTCACTGATCACCCGAACGTGCAACGCCGTGCGGCACCGGGAGCGCACAAAAGGAACAGCCCGGATGCAGGGCATCCGGGCTGTTCGCAGTACGTCCGTCCGATCAGGAAGCGGCGGTCTCCCGCTTCTCCTTGATCTTCGCTGCCTTGCCGCGCAGCTCGCGCAGGTAGTACAGCTTCGCCCGCCGAACAGCACCGCGCGCCACGACCTCGATCTGCGCGATGTTCGGGGTGTGCACCGGGAAGGTCCGCTCCACACCGACACCGAAGGAAACCTTGCGCACGGTGAAGGTCTCCCGGATGCCATCGCCCTGCCGGCGGATGACCACGCCCTGGAAGACCTGAGTCCGCTCGCGCGAACCCTCGATGACGCGGACGTGGACCTTCAGCGTGTCACCGGGCCGGAAGGCCGGGATGTCGGAACGCAGCGACTGGGCGTCCAACGCGTCCAGGGTGTTCATCGGTGGTCCGTCCTCATCCGTGTCGAAGGCAGCCCGTGTTCTCGCATGTCGATGACCCGATCTAACGGGCACCGCCTGACACGGGGTGAACTTGCTTTGTGCGCACGCCGAGCGATCTCGCCCGGCTGCGTCAACCGTTCCAGTGTGCCAGATCCGCTTTCCGGGGTCTCAACCGACCCCACCGACGCGGGGTCAGCGAGATGCTTCTCCGGCATTCCGGGACTCGTCGGAGTGTTCCGACTCCCGCAGCTTATCGAGTTGCGCTCGGTCCCTCTTATCCAGGGCCCCCTCCGGCAGCTCTGCCAGCAGTTCCGGGCGCCTGCGGTAGGTGCGTTCGAGGGCCTGGTCCCGCCGCCAGCGGTCGATCGCGGCGTGGTTCCCGGACCGCAGCACGTCCGGCACGGCGCGCCCGCGCCAGACCTCGGGGCGGGTGTAGCAGGGCCCTTCCAGCAGGCCGTCGGAGAAGGAGTCCTGCTCCGCCGACAGCGGGTTGCCCAGCACCCCCGGCAGCAGGCGCGCCACGGCCTCGATCATCACCAGCGCGGCGACCTCACCGCCGACCAGCACGTAGTCGCCGATGGAGACCTCCTCCACCGGCATCCGGGTGGCCGCGTCGTCGATCACCCGCTGGTCGATGCCCTCGTACCGGCCGCAGGCGAACACCAAGCGCTGCTCGGAGGACCAGCGGATCGCGGTGGCCTGGTCGAACGGCCGACCGGCCGGCGTCGGCACGACCAGCCGCGGCATCGGCTCCTCCGTCCCGCAAACGGCGTCCAGCGCCTCGCCCCAGACCTGGGGCTTCATCACCATGCCGGGACCGCCGCCGTAGGGGCTGTCGTCGACCGCGCGGTGCACGTCGTGCGTCCAGTCGCGCAGGTCGTGCACGCCTACGGCGATCCGGTCGCGCTCGATGGCCTTGCCCAGCAAGGCTTCCCGCAGCGGGTTGAGGTAGTCGGGGAAGATCGTGATGACGTCGATGCGCATGGTGCCCTCGAAAAACGGAAACGCCCCCGCCGAACGGCGAGGGCGGAATCTTCAGCTGCGATTATTCGTCGAGCAGGCCTTCGGGCGGGTCGACGACCAGCTTCCCGGCGGCCAGGTCGATCTCGGGCACGATCTCGGCCACGAACGGCACCAGGACCTCGCGGTCGTCGGCCGTCCGCAGGGCCAGCAGCTCGCCCGCGGGTGTGTGGACGACATCGCTCACCTCGCCGACCTCTTCCCCGGAGACCTGGACGGCCCGCAGTCCGACCAGCTCGTGGTCGTGGAACTCGTCCGGGTCATCGGTGGGTTCGAGGACGTCCGCGGTGACGGTCAGCGTCACGCCGCGCAGGTCCTCGGCGGCCTCGCGGCCGTCG
>NZ_JBEOVY010000304.1:0-9709 GCF_040295745.1 Saccharopolyspora sp. NPDC002686 | reverse complement strand
CGGCAGCAGGCGCCCTTCGCCTTGGTCGGTCAGCCGCGCTTCGCGCTCTCGGCCTGCTCCGCCTTCTCGGCCTCCGTCCACTGCTCCGCAGTGGACTTCGCCGACTCGTCCACATCGGACTCAGCGGCGTCCGCCGCTTCGGCCGAACCCTCCGCCGGGGCATCCGCCTTCGGCTCCGCCTCTGCCGGGGCCTCCGCCTCCGGCTCCGGCTCTGCGGGCTTGGCTGTGGTTGCGGTGCGGACGTCGAGGAGGCGGGCCACCTCGCTGCGGAGGTGGACGAAGGTCTCCGACTCGCGGGTGGTGATCTGGTCGCGCTCGTCGCCGAGCGGGATCTCCAGGTCCGACACGACGGTGGCCGGGGACTTCGACAGGACGAACACGCGGTCCGCCAGGTAGATGCTCTCGTCGATGTCGTGGGTGACCAGCAGGACCGTGCTGTCGAACTGCTTGCGGACGCGCAGCAGCAGGTCCTCCAGCTCGAAGCGGGTCTGGGCGTCCACCGAGGCGAACGGCTCGTCCATCAGCAGCAGCGCCGGGCGGCAGGCCAAGGCGCGGGCGATGGACACCCGCTGCTGCATGCCGCCGGAGAGCTGCCACGGGTACTTCTTCGCGGCCGCCGACAGGCCGACCCACTCCAGCACCTCGTCGGCGCGTTCGCGGCGCTCGGCCTTGCTCACGCCGCGGGAGCGCAGCGGGAACTCCACGTTGGACCGCACCGACAGCCACGGGAACAGCGAGCGGCTGTAGTCCTGGAACACCACGGCCAGGTCCTCGGGCACGCCCTGCACCGGGTTGCCCTTGAGCTTGACCTGCCCGTCGGTCGGCTTGATCAGCCCGGAGATGGAGCGGAGCATGGTGGACTTGCCGCAGCCGGACGGGCCGACGATGCAGGCCAGCTCACCGGTGCGCACCTGGAAGGTCAGGTCGGCGATGGCCTGGTGGCCGTTCGCGCCTCCGTAGCGGTGGCCGAGCCCGGAGACTTCCAGCATGGTCTTGGTTTCGGTCATCGAGATTCAGCCTCCGACTACGTTCGCCGACGCTTGCGAGGGTTGCCAGCTCAGCGCGCGGCGTTCCACTGCGAGCAGCAGGGTGTTGAGCAGGTATCCGAGGATGCCCAGCAGGACGATGCCGGCCCACATGGCGGGCAGGTCGAAGGCCCGCTGGTCGAAGATCAGCCGGTAGCCGATGCCGTTGGTGGAGCCGACGAGCTCCGAGACGACCATCAGCACCAGCGCCAGCGACAGGCTCACCCGCAGGCCCGCGAAGATCTTCGGGGTCGCGGCGGGCAGCACCACGCCGAACACCCAGTGCGAGCGGGGGATCCGGAACGACTTGGCGGTGTCGACCTTGACCTGGTCGACCGAGCGCACGCCGTCCACGGTGTTGAGCAGGATCGGCCACATGACGCCGAACACGATCACGGTGATCTGCATCTCGGTGCCGATGCCCAGCAGCACCAGGAACACCGGGACCAGCACCGGCGGCGGGATGGCGCGCATGAACGCCATCAGCGGTCCGAAGTAGTCCATGCCGGTGCGGGAGCGGCCGAGCAGGGTGCCCAGCCCGACGCCGACCACCACCGCGATCAGCCAGCCGGCGAAGACGCGGCCGAGGCTGGCCAGCAGGTCGGTGTAGACCTCCTCGGTCAGGAACAGCGAGGAGGCCGGGCCGCTGAACCACTTCTCGGCGGCGGCTTCGACGATCCGGGTCGGCGGCGGGAAGAACGGGTTCTGCGCGAAGCGCGTCACCAGCTCCCAGAGCACGATCGCGATGATGAACACGAACCACCGGCGGAAGAACCCCTGAAGCTTGTTCACACTCGTCCCGCCTCTCCGCGATTCACAGTGGCGGTTGCGTCCGGTTGCATCTCGCGTTTCGGGGTTTCTTGTGGCTGGTTTGCGTCACGGTCCCCTGAGATGCCGTTGCGCAGGGCGCGGCCTGACACGGGCTTGTTCATGCTGCCTCCCGATCGACCGTGCTCCAGCGCAGGCCGCGCTTGTGCAGCAGTTCCAGCGCTTCGTTGATCAGGTAGCCGATGATGCCCGCGACCAGGGTGCCGGCCAGGACCAGGTCCATCCGGCCGGCGCCGGAGCTGGCGTCGAGCACGAAGTTGCCCAGGCCGCCGCTGCCGCCGGCCAGGAACTCGGTGCTGACCACCAGGATCAGCGCGACGGCCGCCGACATCCGGATGCCGGTGAGCACGAACGGCGCGGCGTTGGGCAGCGCCACGGTGAACATGATGCGGCCGCGGCCGAGCCCGAAGGAGCGCGCGGTGTCGACCATGACCGGGTCGATCTCGTCCAGCGCGTAGATGGTGTTGAACAGGATCGGCCACACCGCGGCGTACACCGCGAGCGAGATCTTGGTCTCCGGACCGGCCCCGACCAGCACGATCGCCAGCGGGATCAGCGCCACCGACGGGATCGGGCGGAGGAACTCGATGATCGAGCGGGTGGCCACCCGGATGCTGCGGACGCTGCCGAGCAGCAGCCCGGCCGGGACCGCGATCGCGATGGCGATGCCCAGCGAGATCGCCCAGGCCAGCACGCTGGCGATCACGTCCAGCAGGAAGTCGCGGTCGCCGAGCAGCTCGGCGAGCTGCGCGAGCACTGTGGACGGTGGTGGGAAGTATTGCTGGGGAACGGCTCCGGATCGGCTGAAGACCTCCCAGACGAGCAGGAAGCCCAGCAATCCGAGAAGACCCCGGAGTGTTTTCGTCATGTCCCGAATCAGCTCTGTCGCGTGCGGTGCGGTGCGCCCGGCGGTTTGCGTTGGTGTGTCCGAATTCCAGCACCTGGGGTGCGCGGTGCGGTGATCGGGGCCGGGAACGTCGAAATCGGCACCTAAGCGCCGATTTCGGGGAAACTCCAGGAGAACTGGCGGAGTCGGGAGGGTGAAATCCGGCCGCTCGGCCCGAATTCACCCTCCCCGCTCGGCTCAGGCCTTGGGGGTGACGATCATCTCTTCGACGTTGATGTCGTTGTTGATGAAGCCGTACTGCTTCATCAGCCGCGGCACCCGCTGCAGGCGGGTGGCGTCCGCGCGGGAGTTGAACTTCAGCAGCGTGATGATCGACGCGGTCTCCTTGTCGATCTTGGCGAACTCCGGCAGCAGCGGCTCGATCTTGCTGCGGTCCTGCGACTCGGCCACCGCGCGGTCCATGACCTTCTGGAACGCCGCGACGGTCTTCGGGTTCTCGTCGCAGAACTTGGCGGTCGCGCCGTAGCCGGTCAGCGGCAGGTCCTCCAGCGGGCCGGTGGAGGTGTCGACCACCGGCACCGCGCCGTTGCGGGCGGCCATGGTGAGGAAGGGCTCGGTGACGATCGCGGCGTCGACGCGGCCCTGCTCCAGCGCGGCGGGCATGTTCATGAACGGCACCGGGGAGAGCTCGACCCCGCGCCAGTTCACGCCGTGGGCGTCGAGGGTGGCCTTGACCAGCAGCTCGGTGATGGTGTTCGGACCGCTGATGGCGATCTTCTTGCCCTCGAGGTCCTTGGGTTCCCGGATGTTGGTCTTCGACGGGGAGGTCATGATGACCGTGGAGTTCGGCGTGGCGGACGCGCAGTCGGCCACGATCCGCAGCGGCGCCGTGCCGCTGGCCTGGGCGGCGAAGAACGGCACGTAGCTGCTGTAGGTGATGTCGTAGTCGCCGCCGATGGTGCTGGCCAGGGCCGCGCTGCCGTCGCTGGCGGTGACGATCTCGACGTTGAGGCCGGCTTCCTTGAAGTAGCCGTTGCGCACCGCCAGGTGCAGCGGCGCGAGGTCGTTGATCGGCAGCGCGCCGACGCGCAGGTTCTGCTTCTCGACCAGCTCGTTCCCGCCGCCGTCCGACTTCGAGCCGCCGAGGAGGCCGCAGCCGCTCGTGCCCAGCAGCGCGCCGGCTGTGACCGCTCCGCCTGCGAGTTTCAGCAGGCTCCTGCGGGGGAGGCCGCGGGGGGCGGGGCTCATGGGTTCCTCCTCGGATTCGGGGTGCGACATGGTGCAGAACCGCGCCGGGTTGTCCGGTGCGCGGCAACCGAGCGCATGCGTGCCCCGTGAGCGCCGTGGCCTTTCGCGGCGTCAGCGATCACCGTCTGCTCTGGGGATGCGGGTGAGGAACAGTCGGCGCGCCCCCGGCGGTGCGGTGGCGGTGGCGGGGCACCCGAACTGTAGAACGTTCACTAAACGCCCACAACCAGCTGTAACTAGCTCGTCATCACACAAACGGCCCATTTGTTGTCCATACCACTCGAACGTGTGATGAACGCGGGCGTTGGGGGCCTGACTTGTGACGCCCAGTTAAGTATAGTCTCGCCCGTCGAGGTGACTGGCCTCTTGCTTCGGGGGATGCACGTTGTGACCAGGGAGTGTGATGGCAAGCCCGGCTGACAGAGTCAGGGTCATCGACTGCTCGGCGGAAGCCGAGGAATCGTCGGCCTGCTCGTGGGTTCTCGGCGTGGCGACGCCGGATCGCGGGCGCACTCCCCGCACGATGATCAACACCACCGCGGCGCGGAGAGGTAGCTAGCCGTGGCGGTGTCGCACATGTCCGCCGCAGCGCAGGAAACAGGGATGCTCAACAACGACCCCGCTACCGGAGCCGGTGCGCCCGACCAACCGGGTGCTACCCGGACCAAGAAGTGGTGGCTGCGCAACTGGCGCCTCCGGTACAAGATGGCCGCCGTTCTGCTGGTGCCGACGCTGGCCGCGCTGGCGGTCGGTGGCATCCGCGTCTACGACGGCGTGACCACCCAGCACCGGCTCAGCACCATCGTCGAACAGGTGGAACTGGCCCAGCAGGCCTCCGCCCTGACCCACGAGCTGCAGCGCGAGCGCGACTTCGCAGTGGTGTTCACCACCTCGGGCTCCCCGCAGGCCAAGGACGACTACGCCGCGCAGAGCGGCAAGGTCGACGGCGCCGTGCAGAAGCTGCGCGACTTCGAAGGCCGCGTTGGCGGGTTCTCGCCAGAAGTGCGCGACTCCTACAACAGCGCGGTGCACCGCGTCGGCAGCCTCGGCGCGCTGCGCAACACCATCAACGGCCGCTTCACCAGCCCGCAGACGCTGGTCGCCTACAACTCGGTCATCGACACCCTGCTGCAGGTCAACCGCACGGTGTCCACGTCCGCGGTGAACACGCAGGTCAGCCAGACCGCGCGAGCCTCCGAGGCGCTCGGCCGGGCAAAGGAGCAGCTCGCCCAGCAGCGCTCGATCCTGCTCAGCGCCGCGCTGCGCGACCACTTCCTCACCGGGCAGACCGAGGCGATGCGCGCCGCGAACGCCCGGTTCGAAGCCGCCTACTCCGAGTTCCTGAACTCGGCCAACGGCGAGCAGAGCGCCCTCTACGCGGCACGCGTCGCCGGCGCCGCGGTCGACACCACCGAGCAGATCGAGCAGACCGCGCTGATCCGCGCCGAGAGCGACCAGTCCGCGTCGCTGGGCGTCCAGGCGGCCCAGTGGGGCCAGGTCGCCGGTGAGCGGACCGACCTGGTGCGGTCCGTCGAGGACTCGGTCCTCAACGACTTCCAGACCGACGCCACCGACCTCGCCGACTCCGCCTGGTGGTCGCTGGTCCGGGACTCCGTCCTGCTGCTGCTCCTGCTGGTGGTCGCCTTCGGCGTCGCGGCGTTCATCGCCCGCTCGATGCTGCGCCCGCTGCGCACCCTGCGCTACAGCGCGCTGGAGATCGCGCAGGAGAGCCTGCCCGACGCGATCAGCCGGGTGAACGAGAACCCGAGCACGGCCAGCCAGATCACGGTGCCGCCGGTCCCGGTGCACACCGAGGAGGAGATCGGGCAGGTCGCCCGGACCTTCGACACGGTCAACCAGCAGGCGCTGCGCCTGGCCTCCGAGCAGGCGCTGCTGCGGAACAACATCAACGACCTGTTCGTCAACCTCGCCCGCCGGAGCCAGACCCTGGTGCAGCGCCAGCTGTCCCTGATCGACCGGCTGGAGCAGGACGAGCAGGACCCGGACCAGCTGAGCAGCCTGTTCGAGCTGGACCACCTCGCCACCCGCATGCGGCGGAACAACGAGAACCTGCTGATCCTCGGCGGCACCGACCTCACCCGCCGGATGATGCGCCCGGTGCCGCTCAACGAGGTCCTCGGCGCCGCGGTGTCCGAGGTCGAGCAGTACGCGCGGATCGCCGTGGTGGACACCCTCGACCTGGCCATCCAGGGCCGCGTGGTCAACGACTTCGTGCACCTGGTCGCCGAGCTGCTGGAGAACGCCACGGTGTTCTCCAACCCGGACACCGAGGTCACCGTCCGCGCCGCCTACCGCAGGCAGGAACTCGTCATCGAGATCCGCGACCGCGGCGTGGGCATCGACTCCGACGAGATCGACGACATCAACGAGCGGCTCACCCGGCCGCCGGAGATCGACGTCGCGGTGTCCCGCCGGATGGGTCTGTTCGTGGTCGGCCAGCTGGCCCGCCGCCACGACATCCGCGTCGAGCTGCACAACAACGACGGCCTCGAGGGCGGCGCGACCGCCACGGTCCGCCTCTCCGGCGAGCTCGTGGTGCAGCTCACCCCGGACGGCCCGATGCCGATGCCCGACGTGCCGCGCGGCGGCCGAGGCGACGAGCGCCGCGACTCGCTCAGCGAGACCGGCACCCACCTCGGCCTGGCCGCTGCCTTCGGCGGCGGGCGCTCCGACCGGGCGGCCGAGCCGCCCACCGAGCGCGCCCCGTTGCCGCAGCTCGGCCTCGACCAGTCGACCGCGTTCACCGAGCTGCCGCAGCGCGAGCCGCGGCAGGAACCGGACGAGGCGGACACCGAGCTGTCGACCGAGTACTCGGTGACCATGGCCACCGGCGATTCGTTCGGCGCCACCGACGTCCCCCAGTGGGAGGATGAGCGGACGGCGCCCGCGGACGACGACGTCCGCGCCGAGGAATGGCCCAGCGACGAGATCTCCAACGGCTTTGAAGGCCAGTGCGGCCCGCCCGCCGCAGCGGCCGACCTGTTCCACAGCCCGTTCGAGGCGGAGAAGACCGCTCGGTTCACCCCGACGGAATTCCCGGACGAACCGGTGGAACCGGCGCACGAGACCAGTGCGCTGAACGGGTTCGCCCACGAACCCGCCGAGGTCGAGAGCAGGGTCGATTCCGAACGCGCCGCCGACAACGGAACCCGGCAGGACGCGGTCGCGGACGAGCTGCCCCGGAGGGGGAGTCCCGAGCAGAGCACCCAAGGCCAGCCGGCGTTCGCCGACGATGAGCCGAGAGGAGCCGCCTGGGACATGGACGACGCGCCGACCCAACGCCTGCCGATCTACGAAGCCGTGCTGTCGCAGTGGTTCCGAGAGTCCGATGTGGACGATTCGCCGCTGGGGTCCGAGCCGAAGTCGGCCGAGCCCGCGTCCGCGCAGCCCGCGGAGGAGCCCGCGGAGGTCGAGCCCGTCGCGGCGGAACCGGCCCCCGAGCCCGTCGCCGAGGTGCCCCGCACCACCACGCCCGACCCGGGCTGGGGCGGCGCCGACGTGGGTTGGAAGGCAGCCGAAGCGCTGCTGCAGACCCCGGAGGTCCAGGAGACCACCGCAGCCGGGTTGCCCAAGCGGGTGCCCAAGACGAACCTGGTGCCGGGCTCGGCGACCCCGCGCTCGTCGCAAGCCCCGCGCCGCAAACCCGCCACCCCGCGTTCGGCCGACGCCGTGCGAGGCCGGATGGCGAACTTCCAGCAGGGTGTCAAACGGGGTAGGCACTCCAAGGCCGAACCGGTTTCCACCGAACCTCGCTCGAACGCGAGCCGTCCCGAGGAGCAGGAGTGAACGGGTCCGTGCAGCAACCGATGAGCAGCAACAGCTTCAGTTGGCTGATCACCGACTTCGTGCGTCGGGTTCCCGGCGTGGCGCACTCGGTGGTCGTGTCCGCGGACGGCCTGCTGCTCGCCGGCTCCCAAGGCCTGCCGCGCGACCGCGCCGAGCAGCTGTCCGCGGTCGCCTCCGGCCTGGTCAGCCTCACCCAGGGCGCCGCGCGGTGCTTCGAAGCCGGTGAGGTCACCCAGACCGTGGTCGAGATGGAGCAGGGCTACCTGTTCCTGATGTCCATCAGCGACGGCTCCTGCCTGGCGGTGCTCGCCGCGCCCAACGCCGACATCGGCCTGGTCGCCTACGAGATGACGCTGCTCGTGGAGCGGGTCGGCCGGCAGCTCACGCCGGAGCTGCGCGCGCAGCTGCAGGGCATGGGCCGCCGGTGACTCCGGCTGGGGAACGCTGAGGGGAGCTCGCCATGACCACCGGTTCCGAGCCAAGCTGGGACGGTGACCTGTTCCGCCTCTACAACAAGAGGCTGAGCGCGGAATCCTGGCAGGACGACTTCGTCGACGACGCGGCCGGGCAGAGCGCGGACTCGCTCGGCGGCTACGACCGGGCGCTGTTCGGCGGCCCGGGCGCCGACCTGTTCGGTTCCGGTTACGACGCTCCCCAGGACGCGTCGGACCTGCCCCGCCCGGTCGAGGGCAGCGGTCCGCCGTCGGTGTCGATGCCGTCGATCTCCGGGTCGATGGGGCCGATCTCCCAGTCGATGCCGTCGATCTCGCAACCGATGGCACCGATCTCGCAGTCCATGCCGTCGATCTCCGGATCGATGCCGGCGATCCCCAGCATGGACGCCCCGGAGGACGACGGGCTCGACAGCGGTTCGCTGGTGCGGCCCTACGCCCGCACCCGGGGGCGGACCCGCACCGATCACGATCTCGCCATCGAAACGCTGGTCACCACCAGCGAACGCGGCCGCAGCCAGGCGGCCCAATCCCGGTCCGAGCACCGCTCGATCTCCGAGCTGTGCATGGAGGCCCGCTCCGTCGCCGAGGTCGCCGCGCACCTGCGGCTGCCGTTGGGCGTGGTGCGCGTGCTGATCGGCGACATGGCCGACACCGGACTGGTCCTGATTCACGACAGCGGCATGGTCGTCGGTGATCGGCCGTCCATGGAGTTCTTGGAGAGGGTGCTCAGTGGGCTTCGCAGGCTCTGATCCCCGCGCCACGCCGAGCGGCCGGAAGACCTCGACGAAGATCGTGGTCGCCGGTGGTTTCGGCGTCGGGAAGACGACGTTCGTCGGCTCGGTTTCCGAAATCGTGCCGCTGACGACCGAAGCGGTCATGACCGAGGCCAGCGTCGGGGTCGACGACCTCAGCGCCACGCCGGGCAAGGTCACCACCACGGTGGCGATGGACTTCGGCCGCGTCTCGCTGGACGAAGACCTGATCCTGTACCTGTTCGGCACGCCCGGCCAGCACCGGTTCTGGTTCATGTGGGACGACCTGGTGCGCGGCGCGATCGGCGCGGTGGTCCTGGTCGACACCCGCCGCCTGGCGGACGCGTTCGCCTCGATCGACTTCTTCGACGACCGGGGCCTCCCGTACATCGTCGCGGTGAACACCTTCGACGGGGTCCACCACCACCGCATGGAGGACGTCCGCGAAGCCCTCACCATCGACCCCTCGGTCCCGATGATCTCCTGCGACGCCCGCAACCGGGACAGCACCAAGCAGGCCCTGATCACCCTGGTCCAGCACGCCATGCGCCAGCGCATGGCCGCCACCCGCTGACCCCCGGCTCCGTCGCCCGCAAATTCCATTGAAATCGCACCTCCTATTTCAATGGAATTTGCGCACCACAGGCGTGTTGGCCCCCGACACGCCGACTCCCGAAACCGCAGTTTCAATTGAAACTGTGATCCGCCGTGCCTGGGTTCCGCAGTTTCAATTGAAACTGCACACCC
>NZ_JBEOVY010000303.1:0-9751 GCF_040295745.1 Saccharopolyspora sp. NPDC002686 | reverse complement strand
GCTAGGTCCTCGATCGAATAGATGTCGTGGTGCGGCGGCGGCGAGATCAGCCCCACGCCCGGCGTCGAGTGCCGCGTCTTGGCCACCCACGGGTACACCTTGTGCCCCGGCAGCTGACCGCCCTCGCCTGGCTTGGCGCCCTGCGCCATCTTGATCTGGACGTCGTCGGAGTTGACCAGGTATTCGCTGGTCACGCCGAACCTGCCGGAGGCGACCTGCTTGATCGCCGAGCGCCGCGAATCGCCGTTGGCGTCCGGGGTGAACCGGTCGGCGTCCTCACCGCCCTCGCCGGTGTTGGACTTGCCGCCCAACCGGTTCATCGCGATCGCCAGCACCTCGTGCATCTCCTGCGAGATCGACCCGTAGGAGATGGCGCCGGTGGCGAACCGCTTGACGATGGACGACACCGGCTCGACCTGCTCGATCGGCACCGGCTTGCGCTCGCCCTCGCGGAACTTGAACAACCCGCGCAGGGTCATCAGCTCGCGGGACTGGTCGTCGACCGCCTTGGTGTACTCCTTGAACACCTCGTAGCGACCGCTGCGGGTGGAGTGCTGGAGCTTGAACACCGTGGTCGGGTTGAACAGGTGCGGCTCACCTTCGCGCCGCCACTGGTACTCGCCGCCGACCTGCAGCGTCCGGTGCGGCGCCTGGACCCCGTCGATGGGGTACGCCCGCTGGTGCCGGTCGGCGACTTCCTGCGCCAGCACGTCGAATCCGACGCCGCCGAGGCGGGAAGTGGTGCCGGTGAAGCACTGCTGCACGACCTCTTCGCCGAGCCCGATCGCCTCGAAGATCTGCGCACCGGTGTAGGAGGCCACAGTGGACACTCCCATCTTGGACATCGTCTTGCGAACGCCCTTGCCCAGCGCCTTGATGAGGTTGTCGGTGGCCTGCTTGGCGTCCACCCCGCGGATCACGCCGGTGGCGACGAGATCTTCGACGGTGGCCATCGCCACATAGGGGTTAACGGCAGCCGCTCCGTAACCGATGAGAAGAGCGACATGGTGCACTTCGCGGACGTCACCGGCTTCGACGATCAAGCCCACCTGGGTGCGGTTCTTCTCCCGCACCAGGTGGTGGTGCACCGCACCCGTGGCCAGCAGCGACGGGATCGGCGCGTGCTCGGCGTCCGCGGTGCGGTCGGAGAGCACCAGGACGTGCGCGCCGTCCGCGACGGCGGCCGAGACCTCCTCGCAGATCTCGTCGAGCCGGTTGCGCAGCGCTTCGCCACCACCCGCGACGTGGTAGGTCATCGACACCACGGCGGGCTTGAGGCCCGGCCGGTCACCGTCGTCGTCGAGGTGCACGATCTTGGCGAGCTGGTCGTTGTCCAGCACCGGGAACGGCAGCGCCAGGTTCCGGCACGCGGCCGGGTCGTGGTCGAGCAGGTTGTGCTCCGGCCCGACGTGGGTGCCCAGCGAGGTGACCAGCTCTTCCCGGATCGCGTCCAGCGGCGGGTTGGTGACCTGCGCGAACAGCTGGGTGAAGTAGTCGAACAGCTGCCGCGGGCGTTCGGAGAACGCGGCGAAGGGCACGTCGTTGCCCATCGAACCGATGGGCTCGGCCCCGGTGGTGGCCATCGGCTTGAGCAGCACGCCGAGTTCTTCCTGCGTGTAGCCGAAGACCTGCTGCCGGTGCACCAGCGAGTCGTGCGAGGGCAGTTCCCGCTCGCGGTCCGGCAGGTCGGCCAGGCGCACCACGCCCTCGTCCAGCCACTGCTGGTACGGGTACTCGGCGGCGAGCTCGCCCTTGATCTCATCGTCGTCGATGATGCGGCCGGCTCCGGTGTCGACCAGGAACATCCGGCCCGGCTGCAGGCGGCCCTTGCGGACGACCTTGTCCGGCTCGACCTCCAGCACGCCGACCTCGCTGGCCAGCACGACCAGCCCGTCCTCGGTCACCCAGTACCGGCCGGGGCGGAGGCCGTTGCGGTCGAGCACCGCACCGATCTGCGTTCCGTCGGTGAAGGCGACCAGCGCCGGGCCGTCCCACGGTTCCATCAGGTAGTTGTGGAACTCGTAGAACGCGCGGCGGGCCGGGTCCATCTCGGCGTGGTTCTCCCACGCCTCCGGGATCATCATCAGCACCGCGTGCGGCAGGCTCCGCCCACCCAGGTGCAGCAGTTCCAGCACCTCGTCGAAGGTCGCCGAGTCGCTGCCGTCCGGGGTGGCGATCGGGTACAGCCGCTGCAGGTCACCGGGGATCAGGTCGGTGGCCAGCATGCTCTCGCGGGTCCGCATCCAGTTGCGGTTCCCCTTGAGCGTGTTGATCTCGCCGTTGTGCGCGATGAACCGGTACGGGTGCGCCAGCGGCCACGACGGGAACGTGTTCGTGGAGAACCGGCTGTGCACCAGGCCGATCGCGCTGGCGAACCGCTCGTCGCCGAGGTCCGGGTAGAACGCACCGAGCTGGGCCTCGGTCAGCATCCCCTTGTAGACGATGGTGCGCGCCGACAAGCTCGGGAAGTACACGTCGACTTCGTGCTCGGCCCGCTTGCGCACGCAGAACGCGAGCCGTTCCAGGCGGAGTGGATCATCGGCGCCGTCCACGAGCGAAACCGGCGCGACGAACAGCTGCCGGAAGCTCGGCATCGTCTCGCGCGCCGAGGTGCCCGCGCAGTCGGGTGCGACCGGCAGGTCGCGCCAGCCGAGCAGCCGCAGGCCCTCTTCGGCCACGATCCGCTCGACGGTCTCCGCGGCCTGCGCCGCGGCTTCGGGATCGGCGGGCAGGAACGCGGTACCGACCGCGTAACCGCCGCGTTCGGGCAGGTCGAAGGGCACTTCGGCGCGGAAGAACGCGTCCGGGACCTGCGTCAGCAGACCGACGCCGTCACCGGTGTCCGGGTCGGCGCCCTTGGCGCCGCGGTGCTCCAGGTTGCGCAGCGCGGTCAGGGCTTTTTCCACGAGTTCGTGGCTCTGCCGACCCTGCAGGTCGGCGACGAAAGCGACACCGCAAGCGTCGTGTTCGTTGGCCGGGTCGTAAAGACCATCGGCGGCGGCGCTGCGTTGCGCCAAGCTTCTTGCATGGTGGGAAAGGGGCATCGTACCTCCCGTCGTCAGGCCGCGATCCGCATCCGGGCACGACTGACCCGCGGCGGAGCCGCAAGAACCTTTGGGGGCACTGACAAAAGGATGCGCCGTTGCACTCTTGGTCAGTTTGAGGCACTCTACATTTCGAGTGCGCTGAAGGCTACCGTCAAGTAACGCGAAATTAAGCGAAAGTTTCGCGACTCCCAGGGACTGGGACGCCGCTGTCACATCCCTGCGAGTGCAGGGGATTCTGCACCACAACACTGTCCATACGCGACTGCCGAGCGCCACGAGTGGCGTTGTTCACGATCTTCTTGCGGCAGCGGCGAAGCGTCGCGCAGCGACCTCGGATTCGTTCCAGAACGGGCATTTTCACGGGTCACCGAGGCGAATCACCCGATTGCCCAATGGCTTCGCATTCCGGAAAGCGGCTGGTGATCCGGCCGCTTCCCGGAAGCTCAAGACCTCAGCGGGGCTCCGGCCGGACCTCGTCGCCGACGAGCGCCGAGGGATCCTCGGGAGCGCTCGCGATCGTGCGATTCCGGACGAACAGACCGAGCAGTCCCAGCAGCAGCAATCCGCACAACAGGTACGGATTGCCGAAGAAGTGCTCCAGCGGGGTCCACGGCGGACCCGTGGGCAACGATTTGAACACGGCCGCCAGCACGGTCACCGCGCTCAGCGCGGTCACGGCGAACCAGCCGATGCTGCGCAGCCGGACGGAGTAGCCGAGCATCACCAGCAGAGCGGGGGCGCACCACACCCAGTGGTCCGACCACGACGTCGGCGAGACCAGCAGCGCGAGCAGCCCGTTGGCCACCACCGCCAGCGCCGGATCGGTGCGGCGGACCGCGTAGGCCACCACGGCCGCGCAAGCCAGCGAGAGCAGCAGCCACAGCGCGTTCTGCACCGACGGCGCCAGCTCCAGGCGGGCCAGCCCACCCATGATCGACTGGTTGGTGTGGAAGGCGGACCCGCTCACGCCGTGCGCCGGGCCCTTGCCGAACCAGTACTCCACCGAAGCCCGGTAGTTCAGCGCAAAACCCACCAACGTGCCGAAAGCGGCAGTCACCACGACGGTCACCGCGGCGCGGAACTCCTTGCGGAACAGGAAGAACAGCAGGAAAGCGGCAGGCGTCAGCTTGATCGCCGCGGCGATGCCGATCAGCAGACCGCGCGGCCAGCGCGGGTTGAGCGCCAAGCAGTCGACGATCACCAGGCCCATCAGCGCGATGTTGATCTGGCCGAGGCCGAACGAGGCGTAGACCGGCTCCAGGAACAGCGTCCAGGGCAGCACCGCAGCGGCCACGGCCAACGCGCCGCGCCGCTCGACGGCCGGCCACAGGTGCCGCGTGACCAGGTACAGCGCCGCGCCGATGGCGAGCACGTCGACCAGGTACAGCGCGGCCAGCCCGGCGACGAACGGCAGCAGCGCGAACGGCAGAAGCGGTACCAGCGCGAACGGCGGGTACACCCACGGCAGGACGCGCCCGATGCTGACCGTCGGGGCGCTGTTCATGATGTCGCCGCCGGCCAGCCAGGTGTGCACCGCCCACCGGTAGACCTGGTAGTCGATGGCGGAGCCGTGGTCCAGACCGGCTCTGCGCATGACGAGCAGCAGCACGAAGGACGCGACCAGCAGCGGCACCGACACCGCGATGATGGCGCGGGAACGCCGCACCACGAAGTCGCGCAGGCGGTCTGGAAGTTCACCGAGGTCAAGCGCAGGATGGCCGGACTTGAACTGCACCGTGGCCAAACTGGGTCCTCTCGATCGGGCGACCGACGTCGATCACCGGTGCGTGACCGCTCGATCACGCCGCGCTCGCCAGGTCGCGGGAAATTCCCGTTGCAGAACCGGAAAACTCTAACTCACCGACGGCACACCCCCGGACGCGGCTCGCCGATCTGCAGTTTCAATTGACACTGCAGCTCTCGTGGGGAGCGGATCGCAGTTTCAATTGAAACTGCGGACCCCGAGCGTCACCGCATCATTCCGTCGAGTGATCCCAGGAGTTTGGTCAGCAGGGCTGCCAGCTGCTGGCGCTCGTCGGCGTCCAGCGGATCGAGCATCTGCCGCTCCCGCTCGAGCTGCTCCGGGAACAGCGAGTCGATCAGTTCCCGCCCGCGCTCGGTGAGGTGCACGTCGACCTCGCGGCGGTCGCGCCGGGAGGCGGTGCGGCTGATCAGGCCTTCGGCCTCCAGCCGGGCGAGGCGCTTGGTGGTGGCCGCCCCGGAGGACAGCGTCTCCTTGGTGAGCTGGCTGGGCCGAAGGCCTCCCCCGGCCCGGCGCAGCGCGCTGAGCACCTCGAACTCCATCCGCGACACGCCGACCTCGGCGAACGCCGCGTCGGTGAGCTGGTTGGTCAGCGCACCGAGCCGACGCACCCGGCCGATCACGTCGACCGGGGACACGTCGAGGTCCGGCCGCTGCTCGCGCCACTGCGCGCAGATCCGTCCGACCGCGTCGTCCAACGTCACTCCTTCACGAGTAAACCATCTGGTAATATTTTACTAGTGAACGTTCAGCCCAGCCACGTCGAGCCCGAACCCGCCTCGTCCCGCCTGCGCCGAACCCTCCGCGTCCGCGACGCGCTGCGGTTCACCCGAGTGGTCGGGGGTGTGACGGTCCCGGCGCTGCGGATCGGGCTGTCGTTCGGCACCCCGATCGCCCTGCTGGCGACGATCGGACGCCTGGACCTGGTGCCCTTCGCCGCGTTCGGCGCGTTCACCTCGTTGTACTGCCGGATCGACACCTGGTCCCGGCGGGCCCGCCTGCTCCCGCTCATCGCGCTGGGCCTGGTCGTGAGCGTGGCCACGGCATCGATGATCGCCGCCACCACCGGCGACGAGCTCATCGGGGTCCTGGTGCTCACCGCGATCGCCGCGCTGGGCAAGCTGGTCTCCGACGTGCTGGACTTCGGCCCGCCC
Organism: Saccharopolyspora sp. NPDC002686; assembly: GCF_040295745.1. Lineage (NCBI taxonomy): Bacteria > Bacillati > Actinomycetota > Actinomycetes > Pseudonocardiales > Pseudonocardiaceae > Saccharopolyspora > Saccharopolyspora sp. NPDC002686. Next base: position 3,788 of record NZ_JBEOVY010000303.1, on the reverse strand, counting down.
GGTGGTCTGATGTTCGTCTTCGCGGCCGGCGCCGCCGCCTACTCCGCCCACGACCCGGCGGCCATCGGCCCGCACCTGGCCGTCATGGCGGCATCCGCGGCGTTCTCCGTGGCGTTGAGCCTGCTCGGCAACCTCCTGCACCCGACCGGCCCGCACCGCGTCGTCACGGCTCGCGCGCTCATCGCAGTCGCCGATCACCTCGAGACCCCGAACCCGGCCACCCGCCACCGCGCGCACCTCGCCGTGCACCGGGCGTCAACGACCCTGCGCGGCAACGGGCGCGCCATCGCCGCGCTCCGCGCCCACCTGGCCGACGCCGAGCAGCTGCTCCACCACCCCGCCGACGCCGACCACCTCAGGGACCTCGCCCGCAAGCTCCACCGCGGCCGGATCCCCGAGCCCCAGTCCCGGTTGAAGCCGCACACCCCCCGATCGCAGGCGCGGCCGACCTTGCGGTCCCGGATCTCCCCGTTCCTGCCGAACGCCGGGCGGATGCTGCTCGCCTGCCTGCTCGCCGGGCTGATCACCACCGCGGTGGGCCTCGACCACGCCTACTGGGCGGTCGTGTCGGCCAGCGCGGTCCTGCAGTCGACCCACGCCACGGCCACCTGGCACCGCACGGTCCAGCGCATGACCGGCACCCTCGCCGGGGCCGTGGTCGCGTTCGCCATGTTCGGCTTCCACCCGAGCCCGCTGGCGATCATGGTGCTGGTGGTCGTCTGCCAGCTGATCGCCGAGCTGTTCGTCCAGTCCAACTACGCGCTGGGGCTGGTGTTCGTCACTCCCCTGGCCCTCGGCCTGGCCTCGCTGAGCAACCCGGCGGCGCACAACGAGCTGATCGTCGAGCGCATCTCCACGACCGTCCTGGGCGCGCTGATCGCCGCAGCGGTGAGCCTGGTGCTGATCAACCACCAGTCCAACCGCCGCCTGAACGCCGCCCTCGTCGAATGCCGCGAAGCCCAGCAGCGCCTGCGCGAGGCTGAGGGGACCACTGCGGCCGACGCCCGCGCACGCCTCACGCGCTCGGTCTTCGCCCTCCGCAACGCGCACGCGGTCGCCGACGGCGAGATCTGGCACCGGAACCCCCGCACCCGGGAAGTCCTCGACACCGAGCACCAGGCCTACGAACTCCTCGCCGCCACCGCCCCGTCCCGTGAGCACTCCGGGACGTCGCTCGGCTAAAGCGCGCTACCGCCCGCGGGGCGTCAGGCGAGGGCGCCGTGGGCCCAGAAGTTCGCCAGTTCCCGGCTCACCTCGTGGACATCGCGTTCCGGGTAGCGGTGGAGGACGAAGCGCGTGTAGGCGTAGTGCTCGGTCATGCCGCCCAGGAACGCCGCGCTGAGCTCCGGGTCGAGGCCCGGGCGGATCAGGCCCCGCTCGATGCCCTTGCGGGCCATCCGCGTGATGCGGTCGTGGAACGTGCGCCGCCTCTCGGCCTGCATCGCTTCGATCTCCGGGTCGGTCTGCGCCGTCTCGTGCAGGACCCGGAACAGGTCGGCGTTGTCCTCGTAGTAGCGGAAGTAGCGCTCCGTGCTGATCACCACGGACTCGATCGCGTCCCCCGGGTTCCACCGGGCGCGCGACTGGTCGAAGAGGCCGTCCAGCAGCTCCGCCATCAGCTCGACCAGCGCTTCGCGCTTGTCCGTGTAGTACCGGTAGAACGCGCCGTTGGACAGGCCCGCCTCGGCCGCGATGTCGGCGACGCGGGACGCCGCGAAGCCCGACCGGCCGAACACCGTGCGCGCCGCGCGCAGCAGCGATTCCTTCGAACCGCGCCCCTTCGGCGTCTTCGGGCTGGCTACCGGCTGCAGCCGCTCAACGGCCACCGCTTCCTCCTGGTGATTCGGTACAGAGATGCGCCAACCTAGCGCATCTCAAAAAACTGATATTGACGTCAGTTTTACACACAGCTTAGAGTGCTCCGCGTCACACACCCCTCGGGAGGCCGGCGTTGACACTCCCCCGAAATTCCCCGGACCGGGTGCTGGAAGTCGAGCACCTGAACATCTCCTTCCTCGGCCGGAAAACCCGCACCACCGCCGTGCGCGACGTGTCCTTCGACATCGGTGCCGGCGAGATCGTCGGCATGGCGGGTGAGAGCGGCAGCGGCAAGTCCCTGACCGCGCTCGCCGTGATGGGCCTGCTGCCCACTCCACCCGCGGTGATCGACGGCCGGATCCGCTTCGCGGGCACCGACCTGCTCCGCCTCCCGCAGCCGGAGCGGCAGCGGCTGCGCGGCAGCGAACTCGGCATGGTCTTCCAGGAACCGATGAGCGCGCTGGACCCGGTGTTCACCGTCGGCCACCAGCTCACCGAATGCCTGCTCGCACATCGCGGCATGGGCAAGCGGGCCGCCCGCGAGGCCGCCGTCGAGATGCTCGAATCCGTCGGGATCCCGTTGCCGGAGCAGCGCTTCGGCGAGTACCCGCACCAGCTCTCCGGCGGGATGCGGCAGCGCGTGATGATCGCGATCGCGCTGATCTGCCGCCCCCGGCTGCTGATCGCCGACGAACCCACCACCGCCGTCGACGTGACGATCCAGGCGCAGATCCTCGAACTGCTGCGGGACCTGACGCGGCAGCACGGCACGGCGGTCCTGCTCATCACCCACGACCTCGGCGTCGTCGCCGAGCTCTGCGACCGGATGGTCACCCTCTACGCGGGCGAAACCGTCGAGAGCGGGCCCGTTTCCGACGTGCTCGGCGCGCCCCGGCACCCCTACACCTCGCGGCTGCTGCAGGCGATCCCGCGGATCGAGGCCCGCCACACCGAGCTCAAGGCGATCCCCGGCCGGGTACCGCCGCCGGACGCCCCGCCGCCGGGATGCGCCTTCCACCCGCGCTGCGACTTCACCACCGACGATTGCCGGGGCCACCGGCCCGAGCTGCTCCCGGTCACCGGCGCGCGCACGGTGCGCTGCACCCGCACCGCCGACCTGACGCTGCCGGGGGTCGCCCGGTGAGCGAGTTGCTTCAGGTCGATGACCTCGCGGTGTCGTTCGCGACCAAGCTCAGGGGCGAGCGGGTGCGCGCAGTCGACGGAGTCTCCTTCACGCTGCTCGAAGGCGAAACGCTCGGTCTGATCGGCGAATCGGGCTCCGGCAAGTCCACGCTCAGCCGGGCGCTGCTGCAGCTGGTGCGTCCCAGCGGCGGCGAGGTGCGCCTCGCGGGCGCGGACCTGGCGACGCTGCGCGGCAGGGCCCGGCGCGAAGCGCTGACCCGTTTGCAGATGGTGTTCCAGGACCCGAACGCGTCGCTGGACCCGCGGATGCACATCGCCTCCAGCGTCGAGGAGCCGCTCCTGGTGCAGGGCAAGGGGAATCGCGCCGAGCGCAGGACCCGCGCGCTGGCGGCGCTGGAGTCGGTCGGCCTGTCGGCCGAGCACGGCGAGCGCTACCCGCACGAGCTCTCCGGCGGCCAGAAGCAGCGGGTCAACATCGCCCGCGCGCTCGTCCTGGATCCGGCGCTGGTGGTCTGCGACGAACCGGTGTCGGCGCTGGACGTCGCGCTGCAAGCGGAGATCCTCGACCTGCTGCGCCGGCTGCAGGCCGGCCTCGGGCTGTCCTACCTGTTCATCACCCACGACCTGGCGGTGGTCTCGAACATCGCCGACCGGGTCGCCGTGATGTACCTGGGTCGGCTGATGGAGCTCGGCCCGGTGGACGAGGTGGTCGAGCGGCCGTTGCACCCCTACACCGAGGCGCTGGTCTCGGCGCAGCCGCGGATCGGCTCGCACCAGCGCGACCGGATCGTCCTCGAAGGCGACATCCCGAGCCCGGTGGACCCGCC
>NZ_JBEOVY010000302.1:0-9759 GCF_040295745.1 Saccharopolyspora sp. NPDC002686 | reverse complement strand
ATGCAACCCTCGACCGCTCCCCCCCGACGAAAGCCCAGTGAGGACACCTCGATGACTGCCGATGTCGCCGCCTCGACCGGGTGGCGCTGACGCCCGGATCCGACGTCGTGGTGTTCGGCGCCGGGCCGACCGGCCTGCTGCTGGCGCAGCTCGCCGCGCACTCCGGGGCCGGTCGGGTGACGGTGGCGGCGCCGACGCCGTCGAAGCTGGCCAAGGCAGCGGAGTTCGGCGTGGACCGCACCGTGCGCCTCGACCGGTCCGACCCGTCGGCCGGGCTCGCCGAACTGCGCGCGCTCGCGCCGGAGGGCTTCGACGTCGTGGTGGACGCGACCGGCGCGGTGTCGGTGCTGGAGGAGACCTTCGGCCTGGTCCGCGAGGGCGGGACGATCGTCGTGTACGGCATGGCCGCGGAGTCGGCGAGCTGGCCGGTGCCCGCCTACGAGGTGTTCCGCCGCGAGCTGACGATCATCGGGTCCTTCGCGCAGCTGCACGGGATCGAGCGGGCACTGCGGGTGCTGCGCTCGGGCCGGGTGCGGACCGACGGGATGATCACGCACCGGTTCTCGCTCGACGAGTACCCGGACGCGTTGGCGGCGGTGGCCGACAGCAGCTGCCTGAAGGCGGTTCTGGCGCCCTGACGGGCTATTCGGGCCGGGACGCGGCGGGGGGTCGCGTCCCGGCCCGCATCGCGGTCAGCTCCTCCTTCATCCGCTGCAGGCGGACCAGGTGCTCCGGCGGGCGGCGCAGCGCGACCCCGGTGGCGAGCACGTCGACCACCACGAGCGCGGCCAGCCGGCTCAGCGTCGGCGTGTAGAAATCGGTGTCCTCGAAGGTCTTCACGACCAGCGGCACGTCGGCCAGCTCCGCCAGCGGGCTCTGCTCGCCGGTGATCCCGAGGACCTTCGCGCCCTGCTCCTGAGCGGCCGCCGCCACGTCGAGCACGCTCTGCGTCCGGCCGGTGTTCGACAGCGCCACCATGACCGTGCCGGGCCCGGCCAGCGACGCGGCGATGAACTGCTGGTGCGCGTCCACGGGTGCGGTGCACGGGATGCCGAACAGCGGGAACTTCTGCTGGGCGTCCTGCGCGACGATCGACGACGCGCCGAACCCGACGAACACCGCCTCGTCCGCCTCGACCAGCAGCTCCACGGCCTGCTCGATCTGCGCCGTGTCGAGGGCGCGGCGGGCCCGGTCGAGGCTGCTGATCGACTGGTCGAACACCTTCGTGATGAGCGTGGGCACGGATTCGCCGGGTTCGATCGCGCTGTGCGTGGCGGGCAGCCCGAGCGCGACGGTCTGCGCGAGTTCGAGCTTGAACGCCTGGAAGCCGCGGGCGCCCATCGCGGTGCAGAACCGCATCACCGTCGGTTCGCTCACGCCCGCGCGTTCGGCCAGTGCCGCCATGCTCAGGTGCACCACGTCGCTGGGGGAGGCGAGCACGGCTTCGGCGACTTTGCGCTCGCTGCGGCGCAGCTCGCCCATGCGCGTCGCGATCGCTTCGAGGAGCGGGACCTTGCTGTTCTGCGATTCCTCGTCCGGCTGGTTCGCCGCCACGTTCACCCGTCGTCCCCTCGTCGGCGTTGTCGGTCGGGACCAGCCTAGTCCAGCTGATGTAGTGATACTACGAAAGACCGCGCGGCAATTCGGACATCTCGTCGCGCCGCCTTGACATCCTGTACGGACAGGAGGTCTCATCTCTCGCGGTTCGACAGTTGCCCGTGGGGCGCTGTCCAGCGTCGGTGCCCGCACCGGGCCCGCCTTCTCCTGGAGCCTCGTCCATGACTTCACCTGTCCTCGACCGATCGAGAGCATCGTCCCGGCGGCGCGCCGGGGTGTTCGGCGCCGCCGCGATCTCGGCGCTGGGCGGCTTCCTCTTCGGCTACGACCTCGGGATCATCTCCGCCGCGCTGCTCTACATCACCCCGCAGTTCCAGATGTCCGAGATCGGGCAGCAGGTCGTGGTCGCGGCGATGCTCGCCGGCGCGATCGTGGGTGCGTTGACCGGAAGCCCGCTGACCGACCGCATCGGCCGCAAGCGGACGCTGCTGGTGCTTTCGGCGGTGGCGGCCGTCGGCGCGGTCGCGTGCGCCGCGGCGCCGGGCTTCGGTGCGCTGGTGGTGGCGCGGTTGGTCCTCGGCATCGCCATCGGTGCGACGTCTTCGTGCGTTCCCGCCTACATCGCCGAGATCGCCGCCCCGCACATCCGCGGTCGACTGGTGTCCAGCTTCCAGCTGATGGTCACGGTGGGCATCCTGGCGTCCTACGTGGCCGGTTACGCGCTGGCCGACGCGGCAGCGTGGCGGTGGATGCTGGCGCTGGCCGCGATCCCGGCCGTGGTGATGTTCTTCGGGCTGTTCCGGCTGCCGGAGAGCCCGCGCTGGCTGCTCGCCCGCGGTCGCGTCGACGACGCCCGCCGGGCGCTCGCCCGGACGTTGCCCGCCGACGAGATCGAGTCCGAGATCGCGGCCATCTCCGCGGCTGCGGAAGCCGAGCGGGGACTGACGTACCGGGACCTGTTCGGCGCCCGGCTGCGGCCCGCGGTGCTGATCGGCGTCGGCGTGGCGGCGACCAACCAGCTCGTCGGCGTCAACGCGGTGATCAGCTACACGCCGACCCTGCTCACGCAGGCGGGCTTCGGCGACTCCTCCGCCCTGCTGTCCTCGGTGGGCATCGGCGCCGCCAACATGATCTGCACCCTGATCGCGCTGCTGCTCATCGACCGCGTCGGCCGGCGCCCGCTGCTGCTGGGCGGCACCGCGGTCGTGGTGCTCAGCCTGCTGTTCCTGGGCGCGCTGTACCTGCTGCCCTCGCAGTCCGGCGTCGTGGGCGGTCTGCTGGTGGCGGGCCTGATCCTCTACATCACCGCGTTCTCGGTCAGCCTCGGCATCTCGATCTGGCTGATCAACAGCGAGATCTTCCCGACCCGGGTGCGCGGCAAGGCCTCCGGCCTCGGCTCCCTGACGCACTGGGGGCTGGACTTCATCATCTCGCTGACCGCGCTCAGCCTGATCCAGCTGATCACGCCCACCGGGCTGTTCTGGGTCTACGCGCTGTTCGGCCTCGTCGGCCTGGTGTTCTTCGCCAAGCGCCTGCCGGAGACGAAGGGCCGCACCCTGGAGGACATCGAATCCTCGCTGCGCCGCTGACGTTTCCGCAGCCGACCCTGTCCTTCGTGGACGGTCCCGCTCGCCGCTCACCTCCGTGGGCGGCGAGCGGCTTGCTGGTGGGCGGCTAGGCGGTGACGCGCATCAGGGTGTTGGGGCTGCTCGTGGTCGAGCTCTCCAGGTCGACGTCGAACCGGCTGCGGTCGCCGCGGTGGAACGCCACGAACATCTCCACCGGGCGGTCGTCGACGCCGAAGCTGGTGCTGCGCAGCAGCAGAACCGGATCCCCGTCCGGGATGTCCAGGTCGGCGGCGAGCTCGGCACTGGCCTTGGTGGCCTCGACCGACCGCCTGCCCCGCTTGAGCTGGACCCCGTAGTGCTGCTCGAGCAGGGTGTACAGGGACTGGGTGGTGAGGTCCTCGTGCTCCAGCCCGGGCGCGATGTGGTGCGGCAGGTGGGTCACGGTGAACACCCAGGGTTCGTCGTCGACGAACCGCAAGCGCTCGATGACGATCACCGGGGAGCCCGGCGCGAGGTCCAGGTCGGCGGCGATCTGCTCGTCGGCCGGGACGACCTCCATCCGCCGCACGTTGCTGCGCAGCGACGACCCGCGGGCTGCGACGTCCGCGTAGAGGCCGGTGAGGGACCGGACGAGCCCTTCGGCGATCTTCGGCTTCGAGACGAACGTGCCTCGCCCCTTGATGCGCTCGATGACGCCTTCCGCTTCGAGGTCCGCAAGCGCCTGGCGCACCACGGTGCGCGAAACGTCGTAGGTCTCGCAGAGCTCGTGATCGCCGGGCAGCCGATCGCCGGGTGACATGCCGCGCCGCTTGATGTCGCTGACCACGATCTGCTTCAGCTGGTGGTAGAAGGGCAGCGGGGACGAGCGGTCGATACGTGTCACCATGTCATGAGAGGATATCAGGACTCCCGCCCCGGGCCGGCTGACTCGCCGGGGCGATCGCCGCTCTGCGCAGCGCTCATCGCCGTGAGAGCTACCGGCATCGAAATCATCTCCAGCACGTCTGACGCGCGAACCGATACCAGTGATCTCCGAGGTCTTGACATCCTGTCATGACAGGACGACAGTTAAGCCACTTCTGGTCCGAAGAGGGCTCCGGCTGGGCGCTCGAACGCGGAAGCGGTGGGCGCGTGCTGCGAGGCGAGGGCGCGCCGCGCCACGTGCCGTTCCAACCCGAGGCCCGTCGCGGGCTGAGCCGGATTTCAGCGAGTTAGTGAACGAGGAGCTGCAATGGCGCGCATACGGTTCGTCTCGTCCGGTGTCGCGGCCGCGATCGCGGTGGTCGCGGTCGGTGCCGGGCTGGTCGGCGGGAAAGCGGCCTTCGGGCCGTCCGCGGCGGGTGCCGGCTCCGGCACCAGCGGGGTCGCCGGGACCAAGGTCGACGTGATCACCAAGGCGACCGACTCGGAGTTCTGGCAGTCGATGCTGGCCGGATCCGAGAAGGCCGGCGACGACCTGGGTGTCGAGCTGGGCCTGTTCGGCCCCACCTCGGAGACCGACATCGACCAGCAGGTCAGCCTGGTGGAGAACTCGATCGCCCGCGGGGCCAAGGCGATCGTGCTCGCCTCGAACTCCTCCACCGCGCTCAACAGCGCGGTGGACCGGGCCAGGGCGCAGGGCATCAAGGTGATCACGGTGGACAACTCGATCACCACCGCCTCCGAGGGCTTCATCGGCACCGACAACGTCAAGGCCGGCCAGCAGGCCGGGCAGCGGATGTGCGAGCTGCTCACCGCGCAGGGCAAGGAAGCGGGCAAGATCCTGCACGAGAGCTCGACCTCCGGCCAGCAGGTGCTGACCGACCGGCTGACCGGGTTCACCTCCGGGCTCGCCGAGAAGTGCCCGCAGGCGAAGGTCGTGCAGACCGCGGTCAACGACAACGACCTGAACAAGGCCGTCGGCCAGGTCAACGACGCCATCACCGGAATCCCGGACCTGGCGGGCGTTTTCGCCGACAACAACACCTCCGGCACCGGCGCGGCGCGCGCGGTCGCCGAGCGGGGTGCGGCCGACCGGCTCGCGGTGGTGGCGTTCGACTCCGACCCGGCCGAGGTCGAGGGCGTGCGCAACGGATCCGTCGACGCGATCCTGGTGCAGAACCCGTTCTTCTTCGGCTACCAGGGCGTGGTGGAAGCGGCGATGTCCGCCGCGGGCAGCACCCCGCCGGTGAACCTCGACCCGGGCGCGGTCGTCATCGACAAGTCCGATGTGGACAAACCGGAGTACGCCCAGCTGCTCGACCCGCCGAAGACCAAGGGCTGAGCGATGGCCGACACCGCAGTGATCAGCCTGCGCGGCGTGCGCAAGACCTACCGCGCCGTGACCGCGCTGGACGGCGTGGACCTGGAGGTCCTCCCCGGCGAGGTGCACTGCCTGGCCGGGGAGAACGGGGCGGGCAAGTCGACCCTGATCAAGATCCTCACCGGCGCGGAGACCCGCGACGCGGGGGAGTACCGGGTGGCCGGGGAGCCGATGCGCCCGGTGCTCACCCCCTCGGCGGCGCGCGATGCCGGGGTCGGCGTCGTCTACCAGGAGCTCAGCCTGCTGCCGGAGCTCACCGTGTCGGCGAACCTGTGCATGGGGCGCTTCCCGTCCCGCGCCGGGTTCCGCGATCTGCGGCGGCAGCGCGAGATGGCCACCGCGATGCTGTCCCGGGTGGGGCTGGCGGACCTGGACCCGGAAACCCGCGTGGCCGAGCTGCCTACCGCGACCCGGCAGCTGGTGGAGATCGCCCGGGTGCTCGGCCAGAACGCGAAGCTGGTGATCTTCGACGAGCCGACCACCGCGCTGTCCGAGCAGGAAGCCGCGGCGCTGCTCGACCGGATCCGCGCGCTGCGCGACGAGGGCGTGGCCGTGCTCTACGTCAGCCACCGCATGGAGGAGATGTTCGCCATCGGCGACCGGGTCACCGTCCTGCGCGACGGCAGGTTGGTGGCCACCGAACCGATGGCCGAGCACACCGAGGACACCTTGGTGCACGCCATGGTCGGCCGGAACATCGAAAGCCTCTACCCGGGCGAGCGGGCCGAGCCCGGGGACGTCCGCTTGGAGCTGCGCGGGATCCGGCCGGTCGGCTTCGACGAGCCGGTGGACCTCTCGGTGCGGTCCGGGGAGATCCTCGGCCTGGCCGGACTGCTCGGCTCGGGACGCAGCGAGCTGCTGCGGGCCGTGTTCGGCGCCGACCCCGTTCTGGCCGGCCAGGTGCTGGTGGACGGCCAGGCGGTCGACACCTCCTCGCCGCGGGCGGCCGCGCGCAGCGGGATCGGCCTGCTGACCGAGGACCGCAAGGAATCCGGGCTGATGCTCGGGTTGAGCATCGAGAAGAACGTGGCCATGGCCAGCATCGGCTCGGTCAGCTCGCTCGGCGTGCTGCGCCGCGGCAAGGTGCGCGACCACGTTTCCGCCGCGGCCGACGGGCTGCGGGTGAAGTTCGGCGACTGGACCGACCCGGTGTCCTCGCTCTCCGGCGGCAACCAGCAGAAGACGCTGGTCGCCCGGTGGCGGGCGACCGGTGCCAAGGTGCTGCTGCTCGACGAGCCGACCAAGGGCGTGGACGTCGGCGCGAAGGCCGACATCTACCGGGTCATCGCCGAGCTAGCGGCCGCCGGGCTGGCCGTCGTGGTGGTGTCGTCCTACCTGCCGGAACTGCTCGGCCTGTGCGACCGGATCGCCGTGGTCCGGCAGCAGCGCATCGCCGGGTACCTCGATCCGGCAGAGGCCACCGAGGAGGACGTGCTGCACCTGGCCAGCCCCGTCGCCGCCGGCGCGCAGGAGACCTCATGAACCGGGAACCGAACGGGCGCGGGCGCCCGATGAGAACACAGGAGATGCGATGACCGACGTCGCAAGCGCCCCCGCGCCTTCCGCGGCGGGCGGGAAGCGCAAGCGCAAGTCCAAGCCGGAACCGGCCGATTCGGAGATCCTGCGGCTGAGCCACCTCTTCGACCGCGGGTTCGGCGGCATCCCGGTGCTGCTGCTGATCGCGTTCGGGCTGAGCCTGGCCACCGACTCGTTCCTGAGCGGGACGAACCTGGACAACCTGGGCCGCCAGGTGTCGATCTACGCGATCATCGCGGTCGGGCAGCTGCTGGTGATCCTCACCGCCGGCATCGACCTGTCGGTGGGTTCGGTGGTCGGCCTGGCCGGGGTGGTCGCCGCGACCGCGGTGTTCGAGACCACCGGTGGTCTGCCGGTGGCGCTGTCCGTCGTCCTCGCGCTGATCGTCGGCGCAGGCGCAGGGTTGATCAACGGCGTGCTGGTGGCGGTGCTGCGGATGCCGCCGTTCATCGTCACCCTGGGCATGATGGGCATCGCCCGGGGCGCGACGCTGCTGCTGACCGACGGCCGCACGGTGCAGCCGCTGCCCGCGGAGTTCACCGCGATCGCCGGCGGCTCGCTGTTCGGGGTGTCCAACCTGACCTGGCTGATGCTGCTGGTGACGGTCGTGATGGCCTGGCTGCTGCGGCGCACCGTCTGGGGCCAGTACGTCTACGCCGTCGGTTCGAACGTCGAATCCGCCCGCCTGACCGGTGTTCCGGTGCGAGCGGTGCTGCTGTCGGCCTACGCGCTGTCCGGGCTGCTCGCCGCGTTCGCGGGCGTCCTGCTGGCTTCCCGGCTGGGCAACGGTGTTCCGACCTCGGGCACCGGCTACGAGCTGCAGGCCATCGCCGCGTGCGTCATCGGCGGGGCCAGCCTGTTCGGCGCCAAGGGCACCGCGCTCGGCGCGCTGGTCGGTGCGCTGGTGGTCGGGCTGCTCAACAACGGCGGCACGCTGCTCGGCGTCGACCCGTTCTGGCTGCAGATCGCGATCGGGGTGCTGATCCTGATCGCGGTGGGCGCGGAGAACCTGCGCGGTGGGAAGTCGCGCGGTCTACCCGGGATGGCGGGGAAATGAGCGGCGCTCCTGAGGCCGTAGACCGCATGGGCCCCGGCGCCTCCTCCGGCCGCACGCCGGAGAGTCGCGCACAGATCGAGGAGAAGACCGCATGACCAAGCTGAACGACGACGCGGCGATGGGTTTCGTCGGTGTGAGCACCGGGGAGTCCTCGATCCGCAAGGTCTTCCCGGCCTGGGCCCGGGTGCTCGGACTGCCATCGGACCAGCTGGTCGGCTTCGACCTCCCGGTCGGGGCCAGCCGCGAGCAGTACCGCGAGGTGGTCGGCGCGATCCAGGGCGACCCGGGGCTGCGCGGAGCGCTGATCACCACGCACAAGATCGGGGTGCACGACGCGGCCGGGGACATGTTCGCCGAGCTGGACGAGTTCGCCGGGCTCTGCGGGGAGATCTCCTCGGTGTCCAAGCGGGGCGACGCGCTGGTCGGGCACGCGAAGGACCCGATCACCGCCGGACTGTCCATCGAGGAATTCCTCGCCCCGGACCACTTCGCCGAAACCGGTGGGGACCTGCTGTGCCTCGGCGCGGGCGGGGCCGGCACGGCGATCGCCTGGTACCTGGCGCGCCGCGACGACCGGCCGCGCCGGATCGTGTGCACCGACACCGACGAGCACCGCCTGGCCGAGCTGGTCGAGGTGCTGCGCCGAGGCGGACTGGACACCGACGACGTCGTGGCGGTGGTGGCCGACGGGCCCGCCGACGAGCTGGTCGCGGCGTGCCCGGAGGGCAGCCTGATCGTCAACGCCACCGGTCTCGGCAAGGACCGGCCGGGTTCGCCGCTGTCGGACGAGGTCCGGTGGCCGCGCAACGCCGTCGTGTGGGAGCTGAACTACCGGGGGAGCCTGGAGTTCCTGCACCAGGCCCGGGCGCAGGAGGAGTCGGCGCAGCTCACCGTGGTGGACGGCTGGCGGTACTTCATCCACGGCTGGTCGCAGGTGATCGCGGAGGTCTTCGACCTGGAGCTGGACGAGCAGACCGTCGGCGAGCTCGCGGCGGCGGCCGAGGCGGTGCGATGACGGTCCGCACCGTCCTCGGCGACGTACCTGCGCAGGAGCTCGGCCGCACCGACTACCACGAGCACCTGTTCCAGGTCACGCCGTTGCTGCCGGGCGACGAGCTCGACGACGAGCAGCGCAGCGGGCAGGAGGCGCAGCACCTGCGCGAGGCCGGGATCGAGGCGATGGTCGAGGCGACGCCGATCGGCCTCGGCCGGGACCCGGCCGGGATGGCCCGCATCGCCGAGCGCACCGGCCTGCACGTCATCGCGACCACCGGCGCGCACCGGCAGGCCCACTACCCGGACGACCACCCGCTGCTGGCCGGCACCGAGGACGAACTGGCCGAGCGGTTCACCGCCGACCTGGTCACCGGCATGTCCGATGTGGACGGAGTGCGCGCCGGGCTGCTGAAGGCGGGGATCGGCTACTGGTCGATCACCGCCTTCGAGCACCGGGTGCTGGCCGCGGTCGCCGCCGCGCACGCGGCCACCGGAGCACCGGTGATGGTGCACCTCGAACACGGCAGCGCCACCTTCGAGGTGCTCGACGAGCTGGGCTCCCACGGTGTTCGGGCTGATCGGGTGGTGCTCGCGCACGCCGACCGCAACCCGGACCCCGGCCTGCACGCCGAGCTCTGCGCGGCCGGGGCCTACCTCGGCTACGACGGCATCGCCCGGCACCGCGACTGGCCAGCTCGTGCGGTTCGGGCAGCTCGAAGGGCATGTCCTCGACTTCGGCCAGG
>NZ_JBEOVY010000301.1:0-9771 GCF_040295745.1 Saccharopolyspora sp. NPDC002686 | reverse complement strand
GACAACAGCCGTCCTTGAAGGACTCAGCTCTGAGACCTGTGCCGCGAACCACCGCCGCCGCGGCGCGGGCGAGGTCGTCCGGCGGTAGCCGGAAGACCGGGGCGGAGACGTTGAGCGCAGCGACCGTCGTGCCGCGGAAGTCGCGGATCGGGGCCGCTACGGCGACCAGGCCTGGTTCCGACTCCTCGACGGCGGCGCTGTAGCCCGCGGTCTGCTCGGCGCGCAGGCGTTCCCGCACCTCTTCCGCCGTGCGGGGCGCCCGTTCGGTGCCGGGCAGCCTCTCCGGTTGGGCAGTCAGAATCAGGTCGAGCTCGTCGCTCGGGCGTCCGTGCAGCAGGGCTCTGCCGCTCGCCGTGCAGTTGAGCGGGGAGAGCCTGCCGATCCATTCGTTGGCCTGGAGCGCCCGGCCCGGGCGTTCGGCCAGCACCGTCACAGCGGCGTTGCCGCTGAGCACCGTCAAGTACGCCGCCTCGCCGGTGGTGCGCATCAGGCCGCGCACCACCGGCGCTGCTTGTTGCAGCAGGCGGCTGTCGCTGGCCGCTCCGGCGAGGGCGAAGAGCTGCCAGCCCAGGCGGTACTCCAGCGTTTCCGGGTCGCGTTCTACGAAGCCGCCTTCGGCCAGCACCTTCAGCGTGCGCGAGACCTGCGTCTTCTCCTTGCCCAGCGCTTCGGCGACCGACTGCACCCGCAGCGGTCCGGATCCGAGGGTGCGCAGCACGTCCATGGCTCGCTGGACGCTGCTCAAGCTATCGGTGGCCACCAGCACATCTTCGCGAACCCGTGCGCATGGAGCAACTTGCGTTGTCTCATGCGCTCGTGATTTCTACGGTCGAGTTCCATGTGTGGAATTGCCGCTTTGCACCACCCGACGTCCGTCCCGGCCGCAGCGGGGGAGCCGATGGTCGACGCGATCGCGCACCGCGGCCCCGACGACACCGATCAGCGAGAGGTTGGCAGGCACGCGTGGCTCGGGCACACCCGGCTGTCGATCGTCGACCTCGACGGCGGGCGCCAGCCGCTGCCCGGGCCGGACGGTTGGACGCTGGTCTGCAACGGCGAGATCTACAACCACGCGCAGCTGCGCAACGACCTCGGCGAGCAGGACTACCGCACCTCGTCGGACAGCGAGTCGGCGTTGGTGCTGCTGGCGCGGTTCGGCCCCGCAGCGCTCGACCGGCTGCAGGGAATGTGGGCGCTGTGCGCGGCCGCCCCGGACGGCCGTTTCGTCGCCGCTCGCGACCGGTTGGGCATCAAGCCGCTGTACTGGGCCGAGGTCGCCGGAACCCGCTACTTCGCCTCCGAGCTGCGCGCCTTCCCGGCCGACGTGCAGGCAGCCGTCGAGAGCTTCCCGCCCGGCTGCTCCTGGACGCCGGAGACCGGGCTCGTCCGGTTCGCCGAACCCGTGCCGGAACCCGTCGGGATGCCGGACTGGACCGGGATGTCCGCCGAGATCGCGGAGAAGTCCACCCGCGAGGTGCTGATCGACTCCGTCCGGCGGCACCTGATGGCCGACGTCGAGGTCGGGGTGTTCCTCTCCGGCGGGCTGGACTCCAGCATCGTCGCCGCGATCGCCGCAGCGGACTGCGCCGAAGCCGGGCAGCGGCTGAAGACGTTCGCGGTCGGCACCGCCGATTCACCGGACCTGCTGGCCGCCCGAGCCGCCGCGGAGCACCTCGGCACCGAGCACCACGAGGTGGTCTTCGACGCCGAGCAGGCGATCGCCGCGCTCGACGACGTCGTGCGGTCGGTGGAGTCCTTCGACGCGAGCCTGATCCGCAGCGCGGTGCCCAACTGGTTCCTGTCCGAACTGGCCGCCGACCACGTCAAGGTGGTGCTGACCGGCGAAGGCGCGGACGAGCTGTTCGCCGGCTACGGCTACTACCACCGAACGCACGCCGACGACCTGCAGGACGAGCTCGCCCGCACCCTCGGCGAGCTGCACGGGCTCAACCTGCAGCGCTGCGACCGCGTCACCATGGCCCACGGCCTGGAAGCCCGAGTCCCGTTCCTCGACGCGGACGTCATCGCGCACGCCATGTCGCTGCCGGAGGAGCTGAAGGCGCTCGAGGACGGCGTGGAGAAGGCGCACCTGCGCCGCGCGTTCACCGGCTGGCTGCCCGACGAACTGCTGTGGCGGCGCAAGGTCCAGTTCGGCACCGGTGCCGGAGCCCCGGACCTGCTCACCCCGCACTGGGAATCCCGCATCACCGATGCGGAACTCGAGTCCGCCGACACATCCGTGCGCACCAAGGAAGAACTCGCGTACTACCGCATCTTCCGCAACGCGCTCCCCACCGTCCGCCCAGAAGCAGTCCTCACCCGCTTCGCCACCGCCTAGCCGCCGCCCACCCGACGCGAGGTACGCAAATTCCATTGAAATCGCACGTCCAACTTCAATGGAATTTGCGTCCCAACCCCCGGGGGGGGAGGGGGCTCACCGGGCGCCGAAAGCGACCGCGTTGTCCCCGGTGTCCTTGGGGGCGGTGGTGTCGCTCGGTGACGCCACCAGCTCCAAGCGGACGTCGACAGCGCGCCCGAGACGATCCAGCAGGTCGATCGTCGGCAGGCTGCCGCCGCTTTCCCACCGGGCCACGGAGGACTGCGTCGTGCCCATCCGGCGCGCGAGCTCGGTCTGCGTGATCCCGGCCTGCGTGCGCAACTCGTACACGAGGCGAGCCAGCGCGAAGGCCAGTGACGCTTCCGCGTACGACTCGTCGTACTCCTCCTGGTCGGTAACCGGGTTCTCCCGCCGAATCTGATCGAGCTTCTTCCAGGTCATCTCAGCCCCTCCGCTTGTACTTCATGACCGCGTGGGCGCGTGCGACCTCGCGCCGTTCGTTCGGACGCTGCTTCCGGAACGTCGTCAAGACGATTGCAAGGCGTTCCGGTTCGAGGAAGTAGGTCACCCGGCGATCTGTTCCTTCGCAGTGGAACCGGAGTTCGCACAGGCCTCCACCGAGATGCTTGCTGTGCGGCATGCGGAGAAGCGGTCCGAACTCCGCGAGCAAGTCGAACATTCGGTCCGCAACGGCGCGGTCCCGGTTCTTCAAACTGCCGTACCAGCGTTCGACTTCCGGTGATAGCACGAGCGTCCATCGTTCACCTCTTCCTCCAGTGGGCACGAGTCGAATATAGCGTCGACGAGATATCGCGTCCACGCTATTATCCCAGCATGATCAGTTCGGGTGATGGGGAGAGCGATGTGGACCGGCGACCAGGACGTCGACGGCGGATTGGCGGTGCTGGCCGGTATTCCGCTCGTTGATCGGGAAACGGCGTGGCGGAACGAGCAGTCGTCAGTTCCGGATCGGGGCGATGACGGGTGAGCCGTCGGGGGTGTGCAGGACCGTGACCCGGGCTGTGTAGCGCTTTTCGAGGGCCTCGGGCGTCAGGACCTCGGTGGGGGTGCCTTCGGCTGCGACACCTCCGGCGTCGAGCAGGAGCAGGTGCTCGGCGTACTGGGCCGCGAGGGTCAGGTCGTGGAGGGTCATGACGACCGTGGTGCCCAGTTCCCGGCGGAGTTCGTCGACCAGGTCGAGCAGGGCTTGCGCGTGGCCGACGTCCAGGCCGGTCGTCGGTTCGTCGAGCAGCAGGACCCCGGCCCGCTGGGCGAGGGCGCGGGCCAGCACTGCGCGCTGGCGTTCGCCGCCGGACAGCGTGGCCAGGGCGCGGTCCGCCAGTCGCGCCAGGTCGAGGCGGTCGAGGAGTCCGCGCACGACTTCCAGGTCCGCCGGGCCTTCGCGGCCCAGGACGCCCAGGTGCGGGGTGCGGCCCAGGAGCACGTAATCGGTGACGGTCAGGCCGATCGGCAGCTGCGGGATCTGCGGGGCGTAGCCGATCGCGCGGGCTCGTTCGCGGCGGCGCAGCTCGGCCAGCGGGCGGTCGTCGACCAGCACCTCGCCGGAGTGGCGCACCAGGCCCGCGATGGCCTTCAGCAGCGTCGACTTGCCCGAGCCGTTGGGGCCGATGATGCCCAGCCAGCCACCGGTGTCCACAGTGGTCGAAACGCCCGAGATCACCGTGCCGCGCCGGTAACCAGCGGACAGCTCACGCACCTCCAACCTGCTCATCCTGTCCCGCCTCTCCGCGATTCACAGTGGTGGTTGCGTTTGGGAGGGATCTTGCGGTTTCGCGGTTTCTTGTGACTGGGTTGCGTCTCGGTCCCCTGAGGTGCGGTTGGGTGGGGGTTGGCACACGTTGTGGCTGGGCTGTTCATGCCCGGCTCCGGTGTAGTAGGAGGGCGAAGA
Organism: Saccharopolyspora sp. NPDC002686; assembly: GCF_040295745.1. Taxonomy (NCBI): domain Bacteria; kingdom Bacillati; phylum Actinomycetota; class Actinomycetes; order Pseudonocardiales; family Pseudonocardiaceae; genus Saccharopolyspora; species Saccharopolyspora sp. NPDC002686. The sequence continues at coordinate 5,524 of NZ_JBEOVY010000301.1, read as the reverse complement.
ACGGTGCTCCGGTGAAGGCCGTGATCACGCCGATCGGGATCTCGGCGGGGGCTAGCAGGGTGCGGGCCAGCATGTCGGCCAGGACCAGGAACACTCCGCCGAACAGCAGTGACATCGGGACGATGATTCGGAAGCTGCCGCCCATTGCCAGGCGCACCAGGTGGGGTACCACCAGGCCGACGAAACCGATCAGGCCCGCCGCCGACACCGCTGCCGCAGTGGCCAGGGACGCTGCGACGAGCACCGCGAAGCGCACCCGACCCGGGCGCACGCCCAGGGCGGCGGCTTCCTCGTCACCGGTGCCGAGGAGGTCCAGCAGGCGCGCGCAGATGCACAGCACGACCGCTGAGACCACGAGGTAGGGCAGCACGATCAGCACTTCTCGCCAGCCCGTGGTGGACAGGCGCCCCAGGATCCACATGTAGACCTGCTGCAACGACTCCACGCGCATCTGCTGCACGAAGGTCTGCGCGGCGGTGAGGAAGGCTCCGACGGCCACCCCGGCCAGCACCAGGGTGGCCGTGTCGCGTCCGGCCGAGCGCCCGACCAGCCAGGTCAGGCCGACGCCGCCGAGGGCTCCGGCGAAGGCCGCGACCTGCACCGGGATGGACAGCGCGGTCTGCGGTGAGCCGGTGAGCACCACCGTGACCGCCAAGCCCGCGCCGGCCGCCGCACCCAGCAGGTACGGGTCGGCCAGCGGGTTGCGGAACACGCCCTGGAAGGCCGCGCCGGAGACCGCGAGCGCGGCGCCCACCAACACCGCGAGCACCACCCGCGGCACCCGCAGGTACCAGAGGATGGCCGCTTCGCGCTCCGACAGCGGCGAAACGCCGCCGGTGAGCTGCGCGGCGATCTCGGCGAGCACCCGGCGCCAGCCGAGTTCGGCCGCGCCGAGCAGCACCGACAGCAGAACGCTGGCGACGAGCACTACGACCCCGATCACCACGTGCCGGGGTCGCAGCTTGGTCTGCGGCAGCGGCGTGCTCGTCACCCCTGCTGCGCCTTGGTGACCCCGTCGGCGACGGAGCGCACCAGGTCGACCACCCGCGGGCCCCAGCGGCCGGCGAGGTCGTCGTCGATCTCGAACACGTGCTTCTTGTGCACCGCGTCGAGGGTGTTCCAGCCGGGCCGCTCGCCGACGGAAGCGGCGGTGACCTGGCAGCACTTGACGTCCGAGACGAAGATCAGGTTCGGGTTGGCCTGCAGCACGTGCTCCTCGGACAACTGCGGGAAGTCGCCGCCAGCCTCGTCGGCGATGTTGTGCAGGCCGAACAGGTTGTAGACGTTGCCGACGAAGCTCCGCGAGGTCGCGGTGTAGTAGTCCGGGCTGACCTCGTGGTAGTAGGTCAGCGGCTGCGGCGGCTTCGGGGTGTCGCGCACGATCTTGTCGATCTCACCGCGCATCTTGGCCACCAGGTCGCGGGCCTGCTGCGTGTGCCCGGTGGCCTGGCCCAGCACCTCGATCTGCCGGTAGGTGTCGTCCAGGTTCGCCGCCGCCGGGGTGAGCAGCGTCGGCACGTTGGCGGCCTTGAGGCCCTCGGCCAGCTGACCGGCGCTGTCCGGGGCGATGACCAGGTCCGGGTCGTGCCCGCCGACGGCCGCGGCGTCGGTGGTGAACGCGGAGAGGTTCGTGCGCGGTGCCTGCTGCGGGAAGTCGGAGAACTGGTCGACCGCGATGACCTGGTCCCCGGCGCCGATGGCGTAGAGGGTTTCGGTGGCGGTCGGGGACAGCGAGACGATCCGCTTCGGCTGCTGCGGGAGGGTCACCGGCTGCTGGCCGGGCAGCTCCACCTTGACCGGGAACGCGGAGGCCGGGTCGTCGGCCGGGGCCGTGGTCTGGGAGTGGGGTCGGGTTGCGCACCCGGTGACCCCGACGAGCAGGGCCAGCGCGGCGAGCAGCAGGGTGGCGAGTCGGCGGAACCCGGTCATGTCTTCCCTACGGTTTCGGCCGGTGCATCGAGGGCGCGGCCGGGGAAGCCGACACCGCACCCCTGCACCGGGAGTGGCGGACATCGACACCACGCGCAAGGCGACCTGGCTCGTGCCCGGTCGAGACCGGGCCATCGCAGTTGCGGCACAGCACCGGGTTCGCACCGGTTTCGCTTGGCGCTGGCGTCCCGCGAGCCCCCGCGGACGGGGGCTCTGAGCTGCAAAGATATCAGGGCTCGATCAACGGGCCGAGGCGCTGCGGGGTGTCTTGGAGCACGGCCTACCGCCAGCGGCCACCCAGCGGTTAGATTTGGCAACGGATCGTGTTCACCGGTGCGCGCCCCGACTGCCGGCGGGGCCGTGACCCGGCACGTTCTGCCCGGTGAGCGGCTCGCCGCCGCACGCGGCGGGTGCTGCCCGCCATCCGCAACGCACGAGGAACGTCCCCGAACTCGCGTCGGGAGGTCTGCGATGACGAAACCCCTGGGCAGCCGCCGTCCGCGCGGACTCCCGTAACCCACACGGGTGCGTTACAACAAGATGGTCAGCATCACTCGACAACTAATGCTTCTGGGTATCCTGGCTGTTAAAGTTCTCTGAACGCTCCGGTCACGAGCGGGCTTTCGAAAGCCCGAAAACTTCTGTCGTGACACCGGAAGTCATCTGCGGGCCAGCGTCGTCCCGTGCCCAGAAGTCATGAAGTCAGGTCAGCCGGTGCGGCTGTCGACTTCCGAGCACGAGAACTGACGAGGGAGGTCTGCGCATGGTCTTCTCCGCCGTCCCAGCAGCCCAGGGCTTGTACGACCCGGCTGCGGAGCAGGATTCCTGCGGTGTCGCCATGGTCGCCGACGTCCGCGGGCGCCGTTCCCACGGCATCGTCGCCGATGCGCTGACCGCGCTGGCGAACCTCGAACACCGCGGTGCTGCTGGAGCCGAGCCGACCAGCGGTGATGGCGCGGGCATCCTGGTGCAGCTGCCGGACGAGCTGCTGCGCGCCGAGGCGGGCGTCGAGCTGCCCGAGGCCGACGACCTCGGCCAGCGCCGCTACGCCGCGGGCATGGTGTTCCTGCCCGCCGACGAGGAGCAGCGCCGCCGCGCGATCGAGCTGGTGGAGCAGGTCGCCGCCGAAGAGCAGCTGAAGGTGCTGGGCTGGCGGGACGTGCCGATCACCCCGGAGAAGGCGGGCGTGGGCACCACGGCGCTGAAGTGCATGCCGCACTTCGCGACCCTGCTGGTCGCCGGGCAGCGCGAGGAGGCCGGCATCGAGCTGGACCGCCTGGCCTTCTGCCTGCGCAAGCGCGCCGAGCGGGCCGCCGCGCAGGAGGGCCTGGAGCTCTACTTCCCGTCGCTGTCCAGCCGGACCATGGTCTACAAGGGCATGCTGACCACCGGGCAGCTGCCCGCGTTCTTCCCGGACCTCACCGACGAGCGGCTGGTCAGCGCGATCGCGATCGTGCACAGCCGGTTCTCCACGAACACCTTCCCGTCGTGGCCGCTGGCGCACCCGTTCCGCTTCGTCGCGCACAACGGCGAGATCAACACCATCCGCGGCAACCGGAACCGGATGCGGTCCCGCGAGGCGTTGCTGGAATCGGACCTGATCCCGGGCGACTTGTCCCGGCTGTACCCGATCTGCGCCGAGGACGGCTCGGACTCCGCCTCCTTCGACGAGGTGCTGGAGCTGCTGCACCTCGGCGGCCGCAGCCTGCCGCACGCGGTGCTGATGATGGTGCCGGAAGCGTGGGAGAACCACGCCGAGATGGACCCCAAGCGCAAGGCGTTCTACCAGTTCCACGCCAGCCTGATGGAGCCGTGGGACGGCCCGGCCTGCGTCACCTTCACCGACGGTTCGCTGGTCGGCGCGGTGCTGGACCGCAACGGCCTGCGCCCGGCGCGCTGGTGGCGCACCGCCGACGACCGGGTGGTGCTGGCCAGCGAGACCGGCGTGCTGGGCCTCGACCCGTCCGAGGTCGTCGCCAAGGGCCGGCTGCAGCCGGGCCGGATGTTCCTGATCGACACCGAGCAGGGCCGCATCGTCGACGACGAGGAGATCAAGTCCGAGCTGGCCGGTGAGCACGCCTACGACGAGTGGCTGCACGCCGGGCTGCTCAACCTCGACGAGCTGCCCGACCGCGAGCACGTGGTGCACACCCACGAGTCCGTGGTGCGCCGCCAGCTGGCCTTCGGCTACACCGAGGAGGAGCTGAGCCTGCTGCTGGCGCCGATGGCGACCAGCGGTGGTGAGCCGCTGGGCTCGATGGGCTCGGACACCCCGCCCGCGGTGCTCTCGCAGCGCTCGCGGATGCTCTACGACTACTTCGTCCAGCAGTTCGCGCAGGTCACCAACCCGCCGCTGGACGCCATCCGCGAGGAGATCGTCACCTCGGTGGCGCGCGTGATGGGCCCGGAGCAGAACCTGCTGACGCCCTCGGCGGCGTCCTGCCGGCACATCGTGCTGCCCAACCCGGTCATCGACAACGACGAGCTGGCCAAGCTCATCCACGTCAACGACGACGGCGACCTGCCCGGTTTCGCCTCCGCGGTGCTGTCCGGCCTGTACGAGGTCGACGGCGGTGGCGAGGCCCTGGCCGCGGCCATCGAGCGGGTCCGCGAGGAGGCCTCCGAGGCGATCGCCGGTGGGGCGCGCGTGCTGGTGCTCTCCGACCGCGACTCCGACCACAAGATGGCGCCGATCCCGTCGTTGCTGCTGGTCTCCGCGGTGCACCAGCACCTGGTGCGGACCAAGGAGCGGCTGCGCGTGGCGCTGGTGGTGGAGAGCGGTGACGCCCGCGAGGTGCACCACATCGCCACGCTGCTCGGCTACGGCGCCGCGGCGGTCAACCCGTACCTGGCGTTCGAGACCATCGAGGACATGATCGCCCACGGGCAGATCACCGGCACCCGGGCCAAGACCGCGATCCGCAACTACGTGCAGGCGCTGGTCAAGGGCGTGCTGAAGGTGATGTCCAAGATGGGCATCTCCACCGTCGGCGCCTACACCGCGGCGCAGGTCTTCGAGGCCGTCGGCCTGTCCGCCGAGCTGGTCGGCGAGTACTTCGAGGGCACCACCTCCAAGCTCGACGGCGTCGGCCTGGACGTGCTGGCCGAGGAGGTCGCGCAGCGGCACCGCCGCGCGTACCCGGACAACCCGACCGAGCGGGTGCACCGCAAGCTCGAGGTCGGCGGCGACTACTCCTACCGCCGCGAGGGCGAGCTGCACCTGTTCAGCCCGGAGACGGTTTTCCTGCTCCAGCACGCCACCAAGACCGGCAAGTACGACGTGTTCCGCCGCTACACCGCGGAGTGCGACCGGCTGTCGGCCGAGGGCGGCACGCTGCGCGGGCTGTTCAAGCTGGACAGCGGCCGGGAGCCGATCGACATCGACGAGGTCGAGCCGATCTCGGAGATCCTGAAGCGGTTCTCCACCGGCGCGATGAGCTACGGCGCGATCTCCGCCGAGGCGCACGAGACGCTGGCGATCGCGATGAACCGGATCGGCGGCAAGTCCAACTCCGGCGAGGGCGGCGAGGACGTCGACCGCCTCTACGACCCGGAGCGGCGCTCGGCGGTCAAGCAGGTCGCCTCCGGCCGGTTC
>NZ_JBEOVY010000300.1:0-9790 GCF_040295745.1 Saccharopolyspora sp. NPDC002686 | reverse complement strand
GTCGTGAGTGCGTAACAGTGTTCGAACACTGTTACGCACTCACGACCCAGAAATCTCTAGGAGCCAGTGATGCCTGAGCCTGCTCGGTTGCGGGTCGTCGGGGTCGTCGACGAGACGGCGGACAGCCGTTCGCTGGTGTTCGAAGCACCACCGGACTGGTCCTACCGCCCCGGCCAGTTCCTCACCTTGCGGATCCCCAGCGATGAAACCGGATCGGTCGCGCGCAGCTACTCGCTGTCGAGCTCCCCGCACGTCGACGACGCCATGCAGGTGACGGTGAAGCGGGCCGGCTACGGATCGAACTGGTTGTGCGACAACGTGGTCGCCGGGTCCGAAGTGGACGTGCTGCCACCTGGTGGCGCGTTCGTCCCGGGTTCGCTGGACGAGGACTCGCTGCTGCTGGCCGCTGGCAGCGGCATCACGCCGGTGATGTCCATCGCGAAGTCCGTGCTGGCCGCCGGAACCGGCCGCATCGCGCTGGTCTACGCCAACCAGCACCAGGACTCGGTCATCTTCGCCGCCGAGCTCCAGGAACTGGTGGCCCGGTACCCGGATCGCCTGCTGGTCGTGCACTGGCTGGAATCGGTCCAGGGCCTGCCGACGGCAGCGACGCTGCGCGAGCTGGTCCGGCCGTTCGCCGACCGCGAGTGCTTCGTGTGCGGCCCGGGCGGTTTCATGGACACCGCCGAGGAAGCGCTCCGCGAGCTCGACGTCCCCCGCGCCCGGACCCACATCGAGCGCTTCGTCTCCCTCAAGCGGAACCCGTTCGAGCGCAAGAAGCGCAAGTCCACTTCCGCCGCAACGGATTCCAGCACCGAACCTGCTCCGGCCGAGGCGACCAACGCCGAGCCGGCCCAGCGCGAACCTGCCGACGGGTCAGCGGACGCGACCGTCGAGGTCGACCTCGACGGGGAGCGCCACGAACTCCGCTGGCCGCGCCAGAAGCGCCTGCTCGACCTCCTGCTGGACAACGGCGTCGCGGCCCCGTTCTCCTGCCGGGAAGGAGCGTGCAGCGCCTGCGCCTGCCGCATCGAGAGCGGCGAGGTCAAGATGGTCCAGAACGAGGTCCTGGAGCAGGAGGACCTGGACGAGGGCATCATCCTCGCCTGCCAGTCGCTCCCCATCACCGACCGGGTCCGCGTCACCTACGACTGACCCCAGGTGGTGCCGATTCCACGAGGAACCGGCACCACCTGCTCCGGGGTCAAGCCGGGGGGATGTGGTGGTTCAGGCGGAAGGTGTTGCGGGGGTCGTAAGCCGCCTTCATGGCGCGGAGGCGCTCGTAGTCGGGAGCGTCGTAGGAGGCCCGGACGTCGTCGGGGTTGGCGCTGCCGCCGGCGAGGAAGTTGAGGCAGCGACCGCCCGTCGACCAGCGCTGCATCTCGTCCATCACGAGGTTCTGCAGCGCGTTGGCGGCGTCCACCGTGTCCTCGTCGACCTTGGAGTTCAGCCCGAAGACGTAGGCCGCGTCCCGGTTCCCGACGCAGTTCTCCGCCTGCCGCGACAGGGCACCGCCGAGGTGGCGCACCTCGACGACGCAGCGCTGCGGTGCGTTCGGGCCGACCAGGTCCAGCAGGGTCTTGATCGCCGCGTCGTCGAAGTCGCGCAGCATCGCGTTGGTCGACACGTACGGCATCGGCTGGGTCGGGTCGTTGCAGATCGAGCCGACCTCGCGGTACGGCATCACGCGCACCGAATCGATCAGCCGCGGCCCGATCGCGCGCAACGGTTCGACCAGCCGCTCCCCTTCCTCGGCGTCGCCGGCGTAGGCGATCCGCACGTGCGCGACGTGGCGCCCGCGCAGCGGTTCCGGCAGCGCCGGGATGTCCGGGAACGGCACCAGCGCGACCGAGGAGGTCATCTCCTCCGGCAGGTCCCGGGTCCACCGCTGCCAGGTCGTCAGCACGTCCTCGATCTGGTGCGCGTCGAAGTACAGCGCCCCGCCGTAGAGCTCGGCCACCGGAACCAGGTCGACCTCCATGCCGGTCACGACCCCGAAATTGCCGCCCGCACCGCACAGGGCCCAGAACAGCTCGGACTCGGCGGTGACCCGGCGCAGCTGCCCGTCGGCGGTGACGATCTCGATGGCCCGCACGTGGTCGGCGGCGTAGCCGTAGCGCCGCGCGAGGTGCCCGATCCCGCCGCCCAAGGTGTAGGACACCGCGCCGACGTGCGGGGCGCTGCCGGACAGCGGCGCCAGCCCGAACTCCGCCGCCGCCTCGACGACGGATCCCCACTGCACTCCCGCCTCGAACCACGCCGTCCGGCGCTCGGCGTCGATCCGCACCTCGGTCATGCGGTTGGTGGTGATCAGCACGCCACCGTCCACCTCGGCGGGCACCCCGTGGCCCTGGCTCTGCACCGCGACGGCCAAACCCCGCTCCACCGCGTACGCCACCGCGGCCCGCACGTCGTCCGCACCGGTCGCCCCGACCACGACGTTCGGTCGACGCCCCCGGAAGGTCTGGAACCCGGAGCGTTCGGTGTCGAAGTGCTCGTCGGAAGGGGACAGGACTGGGCCGTTGGTGGTCAACGCGGAGAAGTCGTTCATGATGACGACCCTAGAACACCTTCCGGACAGATCTTGTCCTAAAGGACGCGATAATGGGGTTATGACGACTTTGCCCGCCCGGCTGCTCCGGTTGTTGTCGCTGCTGCAGAGCAGGCGCGAGTGGTCCGGCGCCGAACTCGCCGACCGCCTGGAGGTCACCGGCCGCACCGTGCGGCGCGACATCGACCGCCTGCGCGAGCTCGGCTACCCCGTCTCCTCCACCACCGGGACCGCCGGCGGATACCGGCTGGAGTCGGGGAAGAACCTGCCGCCGCTGCTGCTCGACGACGACGAAGCCGTGGCGGTGGCGGCCGGCCTGCTGACCGCGGCCAGCGGGAGCATCACCGGCATCGAGGAGAGCTCGATCCGCGCGCTGGCCAAGCTGGAGCAGGTGCTCCCGGCCCGGCTGCGCGCCCGGGTGGCGGCCGTCTCGGGCGCCACGGTGCCGATGGTGGTGCGCGACGGCCCGCAGGTCGATGCGGCGACGCTGGCCACCGCCGCCGCGGCCTGCCGGGACCGCGAAGTCCTGTCGTTCGACTACGTCAAGCGCGATGGCGCGGCGCAACCCCGACGGGTGGAACCGCACAGCGTCGTAGCCGTCGTCGGGCTCTGGTACCTGATCGCCTTCGATCCCGAGCGCGACGACTGGCGCACCTTCCGCCTCGACCGCCTGCAGGACCCGCTGGCCACCGGACGCCGTTTCGAACCCCGCGAACTCCCCGCCGAGAGCGCCGCGGACTACCTGCGCAGCTCCATCGCCGACGCGCCCTACCGCTACACCGCGCAGGTTTCAGCGCAAGCTCCCGCAGAGGTGGTGCGCGAACACCTGCACCCGCTGCTGCCCAGCCGGGTGACGCCCACAGGTGTCAACGACTGCACCGTCGAACTGGGCGAGGACTCGCTGTCCCGCATCACCCGCCAGATCGCCGCGCTGGCCGCCCTCGACGTCGAGTTCACCGTCGACACCTCCGACGAGCTGCGAGAACAGCTGCGCGCCACTCTGCGCCGGGGCCTCGACGCCCTGTCCTGACCCGGCATCACCCGATCGATCAGCTCTCGGATTGGATCGCCGCGAACGGGGAATCCCCCGGGGGACCGACCATTTGCACCTTTTCTTCGACGCGATCTCAGCCGACGTGAAGTCCTGAGAGCACGATGATCAGGAGCGAACCAATGGGTGTCAGCGGCGTACTCCAGGACGAACTCGCACGTTCCCGGACCTGGACCACACCGCCCAGCAACAGCACGGCCGTCCTGCGCATGGACGAATGCCCGCAAGGCGGAGGCCACGCCCCGATGCCCAAGCAAGGCGGAGGCCTGATCTGCATCAAGTGCGGCCAAGCCTGCTGACCGAACCGCAGTTTCAATTGAAACTGTGATCCGCCGTGGCTGGAACCCGCAGTTTCAATTGAAACTGTGGTCCACATCGTGGGATCCGTGCGACTCCCCCAACGCCGGGGGTCTGCAGTTTCAATTGAAACTGCAGATCTTCACGCCGCGGACAGGACCAGGCCGCTGGTGGGGACTCCGGTTCCTGCCGTGACCAGGACGTGGTCGACGTCGGGGACCTGGTTGACCGCCGTGCGCCGGATCTGGCGGACCGCTTCGGCGATGCCGTTCATGCCGTGGATGTAGGCCTCGCCGAGTTGGCCGCCGTGGGTGTTCAGCGGGAGCCGTCCGCCGAGCTCGATCGCGCCGTCGGCGATGAAGTCCTTGGCCTCGCCGCGTCCGCAGAAGCCGAGCTCCTCGAGCTGCACCAGCACGAACGGGGTGAAGTGGTCGTAGAGGATGCCGACCTGGACGTCCTGCGGCCCGATCCCGGACTGCTGCCACAGCTGCCGGGAGACCACGCCGAGTTCCGGCAGCGCGGTGAGGTCCTCGCGGTAGTAGCTGGTCATGGTGAACTGGTCGGTCCCGCTGCCCTGCGCCGCCGCGGCCACCAGGGCCGGTGGGTTGGGCAGGTCTCGCGCCCGCTCCGGGCTGGTCACCACGATCGCGACGCCGCCGTCGCTCTCCTGGCAGCAGTCCAGCAGCCGCAGCGGTTCGGTGATCCAGCGCGACGCCTGGTGGTCGGCCAGGGTGATCGGGCGCTGGTAGAACCAGGCGTTCGGGTTGGTCGCGGCGTGCTTGCGGTCGGCCACCGCAACTCGGCCGAAGTCCTCGCTGGTCGCACCGTAGGCGTGCATGTACCGGCGGGCGAACATGGCGACCTGCGCGCCCGGCGTGGCCACCCCCATCGGGTAGGTCCAGCTGTTGTCCAGGCCGGTCGAGGTGGGCGCGCCCGCGAGCGCGGTCTGCACCTGCCCGAACCGGTTCCCGGACCGCTCGTTGAAGGCCCGGTAGCAGACCACCACCTCGGCCATCCCGGTCGCGACCGCCATCGCGGCCTGCTGCACCGTCGCGCAGGCCGCGCCGCCGCCGTAGTGGATGCGGCTGAAGAAGCTCAGCTCCGGGACGCCGAGTTCTCGCGCCACCGCGACTTCGGTGTTGGTGTCCATGGTGAAGGTGACCAGACCATCCACATCGGACGGTTCCAGTCCCGCGTCGGCGAGGGCAGCGCGCACCGCCTCGGCGGCCAGCTGCAGCTCGCTGCGCCCGGAGTCCTTGGAGAACTCCGTGGCTCCGATGCCCACGACCGCCGCGCGGCCGGAGAACTCGCTCATCCCGCCACCTCCGGCAGTTCGACCCGAACCGTCCCGCTGACGTGCGTGCCCAGGCTGTTGCGCCCCAGCACCTCCACCACCAGCACCGATCCGTCGCGTTCCAGCACCTGGCCGTGCATGGTCAGCACCTCGTAGGCGTAGCAGGGCACGCCGAGCTTGATCGCCACGCCGCGCACCAGCGCCTCCGGGCCGGCCCAGTCGGTCACGTAGCGCTGCACCAGCCCGGTCGTGGTGAGGATGTTGATGAAGATGTCCTTCGACCCCTTGGCCACCGCCAGGTCGCGGTCGTGGTGGACGTCCTGGAAGTCCCGCGTGGCGATCGCGGTGCTGACCACGAACGTCGGGCTGACCTCGATGTTCTCCTCCGGGAGGGAGTCGCCGATGGCGACCTCTCCCAGCAGTCGAGTCCGTGCGAGCGTCATGAACCCTCCGTCGGCTCGGGCCGCCAGATGGGCAGCGTCAGCTCTTCGTCGATGCGCTGGAAGTCGACCCTGACCCGCTGGCCGATCTCCACCTCGTCCGGTGCCACGCCGTGCAGTTCGCCGAGCACGCGCACCCCTTCGTCCAGTTCGACCAGGGCGACCACCAGCGGCAGTTCCTTGCCCGGTACCGGCGGGTGGTGGTGCACGACGTAGCTGTAGACCTCGCCCCGCCCTTCGGACACCAGGTGGATCCGTTTGGTGGCACCGCATTCCGGGCACATCGGTCCCGGTGGGTGCCGCAGCAGCCCGCACTGCCCGCAGCGCTGGATGCGCAGTTCCCCGGCCGCGGTGCCTTCCCAGAAGTAGGCCGTGTCCGCGCCGATGGCCGGCCGGATCGCGCTCGCACCGGTTTCCCGTTTAGGCTCCTCGGGTTTCTGCTCCGGTGGGCGGAACTTCAGCACCCGGAACAGCATCTCGGCGACCGGTTCGTCGCCGGCGAACCAGGTGTTGCGGGTGGTGACGAACCAGCCCTCGCCGAGCGCGGTGGTCTTCGGCCCGACCACGCTGTCCAGCTTGGTCGACACGCTGAGCTGCTCGCCGTGCCGCAGGTACCGGTGGTAGGTCTGCTCGCAGTTGGTCGCCACCACGGAGGTGAACCCGGCCTCGTCGAGCTCGGCCATCATCGCGTACAGCGGATCATCGGGGTCCCGCTGCGGGTTCAGCCCGCCCATCGTCCACACCTGCACCATCGCCGGCGGCGCGACCAGTCCACCGTGGACGGATTCGGCAGCGGCGGATTCGGAGGTGTAGACCGGGTTCTGGTCGCCGATGGCCTCCACCCAGTTGTTGATCATCGGCAGGTTGACCGGATCGCGCGCGGCCCGCGGTGCGCTGGCTCCGCGCTCCTGGATGCGGTGAGCGGCGTCGGTGATCGAGCTGGTCATGTTCCCTCCGGCTCAGCGGGGCACTCGGGGCAGGTCGAGCCCGGCGGTGGCGATGAGTTCGCGCTGCACCTCGTTGACCCCGCCACCGAAGGTCAGCACCAGGTTCCGCTTGTACTGCACGTCCAGCCAAGACAGCAGGTCCGCGGTGTCCGCATCGGACGGATCGCCGTGCCTGCCTACCACCTCGGCCAGCAGTCGTCCCAGGTCCTGGATGCGCTCGGACGAGAACACCTTGGTCGCCGAAGCGTCCGCGATCGCGACCGGCCCGTGCGCCGCGGCCGCGGCGACCTGCCAGTTCAGCAGCTCGTTGACCCGCTCCTCCGCGCGCGCCCGGGCCAGCACCCGGCGGACATCGGGCAGATCGAGCAGCGGCGTTCCGCCCGGAGCGGTCCGGGCGGCGGCCCAGGCGTGCACCCGTTCGCGCAGGCTTGCGATGCGACCGGCCGGGCCGAGCATGACCCGCTCGTGGTTGAGCTGCGTGGTGATCAGCCGCCAGCCCCGGTCCAGCTCCCCCACCAGCATCGATGCGGGCACCCGCACGTCCTGGTAGTAGCTGGCGTTGACGTGGTGCGCGCCGTCGCAGGTGATGATCGGCGTCCACGAGTAGCCGGGGTCGGTGGTGTCGACGATCAGGATCGAGATGCCCTTGTGCTTGGGCGCGTCCGGATTGGTCCGGCAGGCCAGCCAGATGTAGTCGGCGTCGTGCGCCCCGGTGGTGAAGATCTTCTGCCCGTTGACCAGGAAGTTCTCGCCGTCCCGCACCGCCGTGGTGCGCAGCGAGGCGAGGTCGGTGCCGGCGTCCGGTTCGGTGTAGCCGATCGCGAAGTGGATCTCGCCCGCGAGGATCTTGGGCAGGAAGAACTCCTTCTGCTCCGGCGTGCCGTAGGCCTGCAGCGTCGGCCCCACCGTTTGCAGCGTCACCGCGGGCAGCTGCACGTCCGCGCGGGCGGCTTCGTTGGCGAAGATGAGCTGTTCGACGTCGCCGAACCCCCGCCCGCCGTACTCCACCGGCCAGCCCACGCCGAGCCAGCCGTCGCGCCCCATCCGGCGCACGACGTCGCGATGCGCCTGGCAGTGCCGGTCGACGGCCAGCTGCTCGCGCTCCTCGGACGTGACCAGCCCGCTGAAGTAGTCGCGCAGCTCGGCTTCGAGCGCGCGCTGCTCGGCGGTGAGTTCGATGAACATCGACACCTCGTTTCAGGCTCGTACCGCGAGCTCGTCCAGGCGGTGGTGCGCACCGCCGACGAGCCGGGCCAGGTCCGCGATCAGCGACGAGTAGCGGTGCAGCGGGTAGGTGATGTCGAGGCCGAGACCGCCGTGCAGGTGGTGGCAGGTGCGCAGCATCGCGGGGGCCTCCTCGGCCAGCCACCAGGCGGCGATGTCGAGGTCCTCGGTGGCGTCGAGCCCGGACCCCAGCCGCCAGCACGCGGAGAGCGCGGCCAGGTGCAGGGTACGGGCGGCGACGTAGGCGTCGGCGACCTGCTGGGCGACGGCTTGGAACGCGGCCAGCGGCTTGCCGAACTGGTGCCGCGTCCGCAGGTGCTCGGCGGTGAGCGCCAGGGCCCCGGCGACCGCGCCGTCGCCGATCGCGCAGATGCCAGCGATCGCGCAGGCGTGCAGGTCGGCCAGGGCGGTTGCGCCACCGAGGAGTTCTGCCGGGGCTTCGTCGAACCGGACCGTCCACTCGAATCCCGACGAAGTGCGGGTCCGGTGCAAGGTGACTCCCGGCCCCGCCGGATCGACCAGCGCCACTGCCGGACCGTCCGGGGTCGTCGTCGAAACGAGGAACCGGTGCGCTCGATCGGCGTGCAGCACTCCGGACTTCGTCCCGGACACCTTCTGGCCGTCCATCGCGGTTCGAGGGTGGCCGGGCATCGGCGACGACGGTTCGTTGAGAGCTGCGGTCAGCTGCTTGTCGCCGAGCAGCTCCTCCTGCTGCTGCGGAGTGCCGTGCCTGACGACGGGCAGGACACCGAAGGCGAGCGCACTCAACGCCGGGACATCGGCGGCGACCCGACCGACCTCGGTCAGCACGACCGCGGTCTCCAGCACCCCGAGCCCGGCGCCGCCCAGCCGCTCCGGAACCGCCAAGGAGAGCAGACCCGCGTCGTCCAGCGCCTTCCACGCGGCGGCGTCGAAACTCGTTCCATCACCGCCGCGGGATTCACGCCGCAGCACCTGAGCAGCCAGTTCCTGGATGTCCTGCTGCGTTTCCTCGAACGCGAAGTCCATCATCCCCGCCCCACCTAGACCACGAAGTGAAACTTGTTCTAGTGATACCTCCGAACCCACCCAGAAGCAAGCCCCGGTCCCACTCCCGTCCACCCCCGCCGGGCAGTCGTTTTCGCGAGAAACCACGCCGCTGGCGGATGGCGGCGGAGCACCCGCGCGGACGGCACCAGGGCGCGATTCGTAGAACAGCTTCTACCGGAACTGGACAGTTCAGGAGGTAGTCTCGGGGCGCACGGAAACCCATCGCGAAGGAGCACCAGTGACGCAGGGATCGGCCATCGAGCGCCCGCAACACCCACCGATCCCGGACGGGCTTCGCGAGCTCGCCGAGCAGGCCACCGGGTTCATGCCCGCCGACGAGGGCCAGGCCCTCTACGAAACCGCGCTGGAGCACCTGGGCACCGGGCTGGCGGTGGAGATCGGCACCTACTGCGGCAAGTCCTCGATCTACCTCGGCGCCGCCGCCCGGCACACCGGCGGCAGGGTCGTCACCGTCGACCACCACCGCGGTTCCGAGGAGCACCAGCCCGGCTGGGAGTACCACGACCCGGGCCTGGTCGACCCGCTGGTCGGCAAGCTGGACACGCTGGGCGAATTCCGGCGCACCATCGCCCGGGCCGGGCTGGAGGACGAGGTCACCGCGATCGTCGGCCGCTCCGGCGACGTCGCCGGGTTCTGGCGCACCCCGCTGTCGCTGCTGTTCATCGACGGCGGGCACACCGATGCGGCGGCCGGCACCGACTACGAGGGCTGGGCGCACTGGGTCTCCCCCGGCGGTGTCCTGGTGATCCACGACGTCTTCCCGAACCCCGAGGACGGCGGCCAAGCGCCCTACCGCATCTACTGCCGAGCCCTGGAAACGGGATCCTTCGAGGAAATCCGGGTCACCGGCTCCCTCCGAGTCCTCCGCCGAACCACCGGAGAACCGGGCTCCCTCCCCTGACCCGCACTCCCCCACCCGGGGCACCTTCCCACTCC